>CALXWT010000023.1 GCA_944392445.1 uncultured Clostridia bacterium | reverse complement strand
ACTTTTCAATGTGCTTTTTTACATTTTTTGGATAATGTTTTCATATTCTATTTTTTCATAGATTACTTTACACTATCCTTTGCTTTAGTAATATTTTTTATAATTGTGCACTTCCTTGTTGCTAATTTTTGTATCTCCCTTTTATATTATTTAGTAATTTTATTGTATACTAGTTATATATTTTTTGCAAGTAATTTTTAAGAAGTTTTATAGGTTATTTTTTACATTATTCTAATTGAGTTTTGTCTAAGCATTATTTATTTGGTATAAATGGAATTATTCTTCCTGCAAAGTCACTAAAGTTTTGTGATTGCAATATTACTTTTCCTGGACCTACAAGTTTAGTCATGAATAATCCTTCTCCTCCTAAAAAGATATTGCCTAGTCCTTTTACCATTTCTACTTCGTAGGAAACAGTTGGTTCAAATGCAACAACATTTCCTGTATCTACTTTTAAAACTTCTCCTGCTTGTAATTCTTTTTCTATTGGATCTCCATCAACTTCTAGGAATAACATTCCTTTTCCTTGGGCCTTTTGTAGTATAAAGCCTTCTCCTCCAAATAAGCCTGCCGTAAATTTTTTAGAGAATGTAACAGATGTTTCTACACCATCTTCTGCACACAAGAAAGAACCCTTTTGTACTGTAATTCCATTTGGTTTTTCTGATAAATTTACTGGTATTATGTTTCCTGGTACAGTTGTTGCAAATGCTATGGTTGCCCCATCTCTTTCCGCTGTAAAATTTGCCATAAATAGAGATTCTCCAGAAAACATTCTGCCAATTCCTTTCATTAAGCCTCCTCTGGCATTTGTTTTCATTGATATACCATCAGTTTGGTATGTCATTCCTCCTGATTGCGTATACATTGTTTCTCCATTATTTAATGTTACTTCTACTACTGGCACAGTTTGACCTATAATTTTGTATTGCATTTTAAAATCCCCCTTATTTTTTTCCTACATTATATGGTAAGATTTTTCTGTTGTCAATTAATTTAGTTATACATAATTATTTTCATTTGTTATTAGTTTTTGCTTCACAAAAAGTATATTGCTGTGTCATTCCATCTCTAACAAGCAAAATGTATACTCATATTTTTCCTTATACTCAGTATAGAAATACACTTCATCTAATTTCTTTGCATTATCATACTTTTCCATTATTTCGTTTGCTATTGTTGTGCTGTTAGAATTTATTACCCATATTCTGCCTTTATAATCTACTAACATGTCTAAATTATGTACTACTTTCATATGTGGTCCAAAAGCTTTATATGCTTCGTCTACATTCCAATATGCCCCATCAAAGAAGTACTGCTCTACTTCTGGGAAATTTGCAGAAACTACAAATCCAGATGCTTCATTTCCATATACTATAATGTCTCCCTCTTCCATATTTTCTTCTAAGTATGTTATTGGTTTGTTATTACTTTCATCATAGTTAATGTTTATTAGTCCTACATTTATATATGTAGAAATTGCTAGTGTTATTGCTAAGATGATTATGTTTATGTATTTATTGCCATACTTGCCCATTATAAAGCTTACAAAGAATATGAATAAGCCTGTAATACATAACATATAGCGTGCATATAGTATTGGTTGTGACATTACAAGTGATATTATCCATATAACAATTAATATTAAAGCATAAGCTCCAAAGCTATATTTGAAAGGTTTATTTTCTTCTTTGTTTTTTCTATTTCGTATGTACAAATATAGTAAATAGATGCAAATTATTCCTCCAAATATATATCCAACCCATTCTGGTACATAAATCATTTTATTTAAATTTCCAGTAAATTGGAATAAAAACATTTCTATTAATGTTTCTGGAAAACTCATTTCTATCCAAAAGCCTGCAGATACTTGTTTCATTTGTAAAAATAAGTACACAAGCCAAGGTAAATATGCAATTATTTGAATTACTGCCGATATTATAAACTTTTTTAAGTTTGGTATAAACTTCTTTTCTTTTACTGCTTTTCTTACTAAGAAAGCGAATAACAATACATTTATTACTGTTGATGCTGCTAGCGAATAATAGTGTGTATATGCTGAACTTAAACTAAAAATACAGAAAAGTATCCAATTTTTTGTGTTCTTTTCATCACTATTTTTATATATTCTATATGCATATATTGCAGTTAAAGTTGTAAGTAGCATAGCTAGTGCATACATTCTTACCTCTCCCGAATATACAAGTGTAATTGGTAGAAAGTATACAAGAAACGAGAAAATAAGTCCTACTTTTTCTCCAAAGTCTTTTCTAATATGTGTATACCCTAAAATTCCTAAAATGCTAATTACTAGTACTGAAAATAGCCTATATGCCATTATTTCGTTTCCGAAGATATATCTTATTATATGTAATATCCAGTAGTAGAATACTGGATGAACATCGTGTCCCCCTATTGACCATATATCTGCAAAGCTATGTGCCGATATAGCTACAGAGTACGACTCATCAAACCATATACTTCTATGAAAATTTGAAAGTGCTAAGAAAATAATTCCTATTATTATAATTAGAATATGTGCACATTTTATTTTATTCTTAAACATCTCTTTTATTTTCTGCATTTTTAGTTCCTTTCTACAATAAATGGGATAATTTTCATTATCCCATTTTAAAATTTATTTACAAAACAAGCCCGTCCCCAATTGCAAATTATGCCACATCTTTTATATTTAAATTTCTAACGTGCTCTATCTTATCCCAACTTGTATCACGTTTGAATAAGCATTTGAAATTTATTAGAAGCCATGAGCCCAAAAATAGTGGGTAACAAATTAGTCCTTTTATCATTGGTCTTATTGGTTTCTTTTCCAATATCATTATTAGCACTGCTGTAAATATTGGAAGTAAAAATGTTGGTATTAAATACCTTAATGCATTTATTACAAAGTCTGTAGTAGTCATACCATTTGCAGCATACATTATTATATTTAGCACTAATAATAATAGTGTTAGAACAAACATTGGTATACTTCCTAAAATATATAATAATCCATCAAAATTCATCATTGTCTTATTATTTTTTACTGCTGATGCTAATGGTTTTGTATATTCATTCATACATTGTATATGTCCAACTGTCCATCTTGTTCTTTGTTTCCAAGATTGCTTAAATCCAACTGGTTGCTCATCATATACTATAGCATCTGTTGCCCAACCTAGTCTTCTACCTTTTATTATTCTTTTTAGTGAAAATTCTATATCCTCTGTTAATGTTTTTGTGTTCCAGCCATCTGGTTTTATAACATCAAATTTAACCATAAAGCCTGTTCCATTTATTAGTGGAGATAATCCTAAATTATATCTTGCTAAATGATAGAATCTGTTCATTGTCCAATAAAATAATGCATATCCTGCTGATACCCAGCTATCTGTTGGATTTTTTATATCTCTATATCCTTGTACTACTTCTTCTCCTTGGCAAAGTTTCTTATTCATTGCTTTTAAAAAGTTTTTATCTACTATATTATCTGCATCAAATATACAGAAGGCATCATAAGGTGCATCTTCTTTTATTTTTTGATCTAAGAACCATTGAAGCGCATACCCTTTTGTTCTATGCTCTTCATCAAATCTCTTTACAACGATAGCACCACATTTTTCTGCAATTTCTGCTGTTCTATCTGTGCAGTTGTCTGCAATAACAAAAATATCATAACTATCTTGTGGATAATCTTGCTCTTTTAAGCTTTGTATTAAAGCTTCAATAACATTTTCTTCGTTATGAGCTGGTATAATTGCCATAAATCTATTAGTCTTATCTTCTAAAATTGGTTTGTCTTTTAATTTAACTAAAGAACAAATACTAATTATTAGTTGATATCCCCAAAATATTGTAAGAAGCCATACTAGTATTTGTTGAATTATATACAAATAATCCATTTTTTTCTCCTCTTTTTTATACTAATTATATTTATGCATTTAGCTTGTTTATATTACAAGATTTAGTAATATTTTCCTTTTTGTAATTCCGTACAGTATATATTATACTATTATACTACAAAATATGCAACATTTTTTAAGCAATTTTAAGAATTTATGTTAATTTTAACTTCTTCCTTCTTATGAGTGAAAGGAGGTATTTTTAATTTTTTGATGTAGGACTTAAGGTGGGGACCGACAAGCTTACAAACTGTTAACGTAAGTTTACAGTTTGTGCGATGTTGGGGGGCCGAAAACAAAAAATTAAAAATACCTCCTTTCACTCTAATAATTACATTAAATCGTTTTTTACTCAAACATACTTCCTACTCCAATGCTATTTCCCCTTAAAAATTCGTTTACATTCATTTTTCTAGCATTTTCACCTTGTATTTCTAGTACCTTTATTATTCCACCATTTGCTTTTATATATAATCCTTTTTTTACATCTGAAAATAAAACTGTTCCTGCTTGAATTTGTTTTAATTTGTAACCATATTCTGCAAGCTCTGGAAATTCGTTTTCTAAGTCCTTTTCAGATATAACTTCTACTCTCCAAAATTTTATTTTTTTGCCATTTATATAGCTATATGCACCCATTATAGGGTTTAATCCCCTTACTAAGTTTTTAATTTCTTCTGCTTTTTTAGTTTCCCAGTCTATTTTTGCCATTTCTTTGTTAAGCATTGGAGCAGTAGTAAAGTCTTCTCCCTGTTTTTTTCTTGGTGCTTTTCCTTCTTCGATTAGTTTTAAAGTTTTAACAAGTAAGTCTCCGCCCAAAATGGATAATCTACCCCACAATTCTCCTGTAGTTTCGTTATCTCCTATTTCAGTTTCTTCTTTTAAAATCATATCCCCAGTATCCATACCTACGTCCATGTACATTGTTGTAATTCCTGTTTTTCTATCTCCATTAAGCACAGACCATTGTATTGGTGCTGCACCTCTATATTGTGGAAGTAGTGACCCATGTACATTTATGCATCCTAATTTTGGAATGTCTAAAAGTTCTTTTGGAAGAATTTTTCCATAAGCTACAACACAAATAACATCCGGATTTAATTGCTTTATTTCTTCTATAAAAAGATTGTTGTTTTTAACTTTTAGAGGTTGCAAAATCTTTATTCCTTTTTCTTCGGCAAATTGCTTTACAGGTGATGGTACTAGTTTCATGCCTCTACCTTTTGGCTTATCTACATTTGTAACCACTGCTTCTATTTTGTGCCCCGCATCATACACTTTTTCTAGTGATACTCTTGCAAAGTCCGGTGTTCCCATAAAAACTATTTTTAGCATTTTATCACTTCGCTTTCTTAACACTAAGCCTCTTAACGGCTTATAAAATTTTAGTATAAATTTTTCTCAGCTATTTACTCATATAGTAACTTAAAAGTCAATTTCTAAATTATATTTATTAGAATATGTTCTTAACCATCTACTCTATAATAATTAACAAATTAGTTTTTTTCTTCAGATGGTTCTACATATTGCAATGTTCCTGGTATCATATTATCTACAAATAAGATTCCATCTAGATGATCTATTTCATGGCAAATTGCTTGTGCAAGTAAATCTTTTGCTTTAATTTTTATTTTTTTGCCATTTTCATCTAAAGCTTCTGCTACTATTTCTTCTGGTCTAATCATTTTAGCATATTGATTTGGAAAACTTAAGCACCCTTCCTCTACTTCTTGTGTGCCTTTAGCCTTTAAAATTTTAGGATTTACTAATTTTAGAGGGCCATTATCATCATATAAATCTATAACTATAACTCTTTTTAATATTCCTACTTGTGGTGCTGCTAAGCCTACTCCGTTATATTTATGCATAGTTTCAACCATATCGTCTAATAGTTCTCTTATTTTATCATCTACTATTTCAACTTCTCTAGATTTTTTTCTTAAGATTTCATCTCCGTTTTCTCGTATTACTCTTATTGCCACTGTGCTTCCTCCTCTACATCATATTATTTGGATTTAAATCTATTGTTATTTTTGTACTTTTAGATTTTGTTTTTTGAAATTCTTCAAGTACATCATTAATTAAATCTGTTATTTCTTCTCCGAATTTACATTTAATAAGTATACGCCATCTATACTTATTCTTTATTTTATCAATTGGTGATGGTAGCGCTTTATATAGTATTATACCTAAATTTTCCTTTAATACTCTATTTTTTAGATACTCGTGGATTTTTCCAGCTACCTTTGCCACCTCTTTTTCAATAACCGATGTAAACCCAATTAATATTATATCGCAAAAAGGTGGATATTTCAACTGTTTTCTAAGTGATATTTCTGTGTTATAGAATAAGTTGTAGTCTTGTTTTTTAGCACACTCTATACTAAAATTGTCTGGATTATATGTTTGGATTATTACTCTCCCTTTATCTTCTCCTCTTCCTGCTCTTCCCGCTACCTGAGTTAATATTTGGAATGTTCTTTCATTTGCTCTAAAGTCATCTATGTTTAGACTTCCATCTGCTGCAATAACACCAACTAAAGTTACATTAGGAAAGTGATGTCCTTTTACCACCATCTGTGTTCCTATTAAGATATCTATGTTGTCATTTTTAAATTTTTCTAGTATTTGCTCATGTGAATTTTTCTTTGAAACTGTATCAATGTCCATCCTTATTGTGCTTGCATTTGGAAATAGTTTGTTTATTTCGTATTCTAGTTTTTGCGTACCTGTACCAAAGTATCGTATTTGCTCGCTTCCACAGCTTGGACACTTAGTAACTAGCTTTTCTTCATAACCACAATAATGGCATTTTAGTTTGTTTGTATTTGAATGGTAAGTTAAATTAATGTTACAGTTCTTGCACTTTACTGTGTATCCACAATTTCTACACATTACAAAGGTTGAAAAACCTCTTCTATTTAGGTATAGTATGGTTTGCTTTTTATCGTTTAAGTTTTTTTGTATTTCTCCATATAATCGTGTGCTAATCATCGATTTGTTGCCTTTTGCTAGCTCTTCTCTTAAATCTATAATTTCTATATCTGGAAGGCTAGCATTATTCGCTCTATTTTTTAATTCTAGAAGCATTATTTCTTCATTTTTTGCTCTATAAAATGTATCTATATCTGGTGTAGCACTACCCAAAAGAAGTGGCACATTTGCCTCTTTGCACATAAACCTTGCTACTTCTTTTGCGTCGTATTTTGGTGTCATTTCGGATTTATATGAGCTATCGTGTTCTTCATCAATTATTATTAAACCCAAATCTTTTACTGGAGCAAATATTGCAGAACGTGCACCTATTACAATTTTAGCTCTTCCATCATTTATTTTATTCCACTCATCATACCTTTCGCCAATAGATAATTTGCTGTGCAAAACAGCTATATTTTCTTTGCCGAATCTTGCAATAAATCTATTTACTGTTTGTGGTGTTAATGAGATTTCTGGAACCAATAATATACTTGATTTATGTTCATTTAGTGCTTTTTCTATTAACTGTAAGTAAACTTCTGTCTTTCCAGAGCCAGTTACACCATAAAGTAAAAATTCAGAAAATAGCATATCGTCCATAGAATCACAAACTGTTCTAAAGGCATTTGCTTGTTCTTCTGTTAAGGTAAGCTTTGTCGTTCTTTCTATTTCTTTAAATTCAAATGGATTTCTTTCTATCTTTTTTTCTATAATTTCAGTATACCCATTTTTACAAAGAGTATTTACTATTGCCCTTGAACCATCTGCAAACATTTCTATATCTGATATTAAAGCATCTCCATTTTCTAGTAAAAATTTTAAAATTCGTATTTGCTTTGCAGATTTTAATTTGCCTGTTTCTATGTCAAACTCTATTTCATCTTCGTCTTTTTTTAAAGTTACAAAATTTACACTTTTCTCTTTTACTCTATTACTTACTTTTCTAGTTGAACCCGGTGGAAGCATTAACTTCAAGCAATCTGCAATGTTGCAAAAATATCTTTTAGACATCCAGTTTGCCAATTCAATTTTTTCGTTGTTTAAATATTTTTCTTCTACCTTTGCAATCTCTTTTACTTCGTATTCTGTGCTTTCTTTTATATTTACAATGTATCCTTCTTCTAGCTCTTTTCTTCTAGCGAACGAAACTAAAACCCTCGCGCCAATTAGCTCTAGGGCATTTTCTTCATATTCGGTTGGGATTTTATAGTCAAATACTCTATTTAAGTCTTTTGCATTACTTTGTATTATAACTTCTGCTATCATTGTAGTTCTCCTTATTTGTTGTATTACAGTATATCAGATAAGTTGTAATTTTACAAGAAATTGCTTTGACAAAAATTTCCTAATAATTTGGTATATAATAAAATTTCTACTTTAGGTTAGAGTAAACTTCTAAAAAAAGTATTTCAAATATGTCGGTCCAGCTACTTTTCATAGAAATTCTAAAATAATTTTCTGGCACCCTTCCATCAGAGATGAACACTTTCCATAAAATTATTTAAGAATTTCTAACTCAAAGTACTCTCCATTCCATATTTTCATACTTTTTTTTATAAGCCTACTCTAACCTAATTTTTTTCATTATCGTATTATATACCAAATTATTAGGAAATTTTTGTCAAAGCAATTAAAATTCTGCTTCTTTTAAATTGTACTCATTATTTATAATTGTCATTATAATCTGCACAGTTTTTTCTAAGTTGTTGTTCTTTATTATGTAATCGTACATACCTATTTTAGATTCCTCATAATCAAACCTATTAAGTCTTAGTTGTATTTCTTTTAGGCTTGGTTTATCTACTCTATTTTCTAATCTTTTTTGCAATTCTTGTTTTGGTACTCTTAAGAAAATAGTTACTATTTTTACATCATCTTTTAATAGCTTTAGTAGGTTTTCTACCCCATTTACTTCTATGTCTTTAACAATTATTTTTCCATTGCTAATTTTTTCATTTAGCAATTTTTTTGATGTTCCATAATAATGATCGTGATGTGCAGAATACTCATATAATTCCCCATCTTTAATCATTCTTTCAAATTCTTCGGTACTTACAAAATTATATGTTACTCCTGGAACATCATTTGCTCTAGGTGCTCTATCTGTGTAAGATGGTAAAGATTCTACATTTTCCATTCTTTTTATTAGTTCCTTTTTTATAGTATCTTTACCTGCACCTGATACCCCTGATAATAAAACTAGCATACAGTCACCTTACCTTCTGCAATTTCATTTGCAGCTATTGTTACAGGTGCTTCTTCATCTACATCTGTTAATACTTCATCTCCATTAGCTATTTGTCTAGCTCTTTTAGCAGTAACTACTACTAATTCAAATCTGTTGTCTATTTTTGTTAATAATTCCTTTACGGTTGGTTTTACCATCATAATACATTACCTCCTAAATCATACCAGTACTATTTTTATGGTTATTATTTTATCCTATAAATCTGGTATTCTTAATTTAATCTTTTTATATAACTTTAGTATTATTTTTCTTCTGTTAAAGGTTGTATATCTCCTTCATCTTTATCCAATCTTCCTGCTACAGTTTCTGGTTGAATTGAAGAGAGTACCACATGCCCTGAATCCATTATTAAAACTGCTCTAGTTTTTCTTCCATAGGTTGCATCTATAGCTGTCCCATCATCTTTTGCCTCTTGCACAATTCTTTTTATTGGTGCAGACTCTGGACTTACTATAGCTACAATTCTATTTGCTGATACTATATTGCCAAATCCTATATTTATTAGTTGCATACACATACCTCCCAATCACTTATTCTTTTATTCATCTGTGTTCATTATTTCCTTCATATCATCAACGAAGTACTTTTTTCTTCCTCGTATATAAAGAACTATAGATTTTATTACATAATATATTGCTAATATGTACGAAATACTTAAAACTATGCTTACATATCTATCTGATAGCATAATATTTATATATATAAGTGCTAGTGTAACTATAGCAATAATAATAGTTTCTATCCCAAACATTGCAAGTTTTCCATTATCATTTTTGTATGCTTTTTCTAATAGAACAATTGCTATAAGTAGTGTGCACATTGCAAAAACTTTTAAGTCTGTTTGATATACAGTATGCTCTATATTGTAAAATCCTAAAATCAAGAATATAAAGTACACTATTACTATTATTGCCATTAATATGTTGTGAAATACTGGCTGATTAATTTTCTTTAATGTTTCTTTTGGAACTACTTTTTTCTTCTTAAATATTTTTTTTATTTCTTCAAACTTAATTAGTTTTACATGTTCTTTTTCTGTAATTTCTTCTTTATTTTCTTTCTTACTCTCTTTTTCTGTAATTTTAGCTTCTTTTTTAGTTCCTTCGTTTGCTATTTCTTTAGCTACTTGTTTTTTATTATTTTGTTCTTTATTTGTTTTTTCTTCTATTTTATTAGAATTTTTTACTTTGTCTTCTTTATTGTCTATTTCTTTACTTTTCTCTTGTTTTGATTTTATCTTAACTGACACTTGATTTTTATTATTGTAATTGCTATTTTTTACTTGTTTTTGATTACTTTTATTTTCTTCCTTCTGCTTTTTACTACTACTTATTTCACTTTTGTTTTCTTTTTTATGCTCAACATTATTTTCTTGTTTTTTGCTACTAGTTTTATTTGGTTCTACCTTTTTAGTTGTATTTTTAGGAGTGTTTTTAGCTTTTTCATTTTTGCTAGTATTCTCTTCTTTTTTTATGTTACTCTTACTATTTTTTTTAGTGTTTTTAACATATGCTTTTTTGCTATCTTCATTATTAGTATTTTCTACTACTTCTTGCTCTATAACTTTCTTTGTTTCTTCGCTTGATTTGGTATTTTGTTTTTTTTCTTTCTTAGGCATTTTTATAATTCATCCTTCCTTTTTTCGTTTTTGGTTAGAAAAGATTCGTTATTTCTTCAACCTTTCTATCCTATTTAACAAATCCACCTACAGTTCAAATTCATATACTATGTTACTCAGCATAACTATTGGCGCTGTTTCTGTTCTTAAAATTCGTTTTCCTAATGTTACGCATTTTGCACCTGCACTTATTAATGCTTTAACCTCTTTTTCTGTAAATCCACCTTCTGGGCCAATAACCACACCAATATTTGCATTTTCTTTTTTTTGTATTTTTTGTAATTCCTGTTTTATTGTATTGCTTTCTTCATTTTCATAAGCTAATAATATGATATCATACTTTGATATGCTTTTGCAAATATTTTCAAAATTTATAATATTTTCTACTATAGGAATAAAGTCTCTCTTGCTTTGTTTTGCAGCGGACTCAGCTATTTTTTGCCATCTGGATATTTTTTTATTTTCATCTTTTTTATCTATTTTTACTACGCATCTTTCTAGCGACACAGGATAAATATGTTTTACACCTAATTCGGTAGTTTTTTGTATAATGTATTCCATTTTGTCACTTTTAGGTAGGCCTTGGAATAAATCTATGTTTACTGTTGTCTCTGTTGTTGAGGCATTCTCTTCTATTATGTTGCACATAACCTTTTCTTTAGATATATTCATAATAGTAGCAATATAACTTTTAGCAGTGTCTTTGTTACAAACTATTATTTTTTCATCAAGATTTAGTCTTAATACATTTTTTATGTGATTTACGTCTTCTCCAATTATGTTTACTTCTTTGTCTCTTATTTGGTTATTTGATACAAAAAATTTGTACATATTCTCCTCCAATATGTATAATATTATATCACATCTGGCAGAATTTTCAAGGGTTGACTGATTTTTGAGCTTAATATGAAATTAGCCACTAAGCAATCTAAATTGTAACCTAAGTTTTCCAGAACCTTGTTGTAAATTGTAGCAGAAAAAAAGCAACCATTTTTGATTGCTTTTTCTAAAACTTTATCTTAACCAAATAATTGCTCTTTCTCCTTTTGGTACGCTCCAAGGTGAGCCACTTATACTTCCTTGCTCCTTGTCAATTCGTACTTCTACTAGATTACTACAAATAGAAAATGCAGTTCCAGCAATAGTTTCTACACTATTTGGTATCTCTATTGCTATCAAATTACTATTGCCTCTAAAGCAGTTCTCTCCTATTTCTTTTAATGTACTTGGAAGTGTTATTTCTGTTAATCTACAATTATAGAATGCCCAGCTACCTAGTACTTCGATTCCTTCTGGTACGACTTGATTTTGTACTTTATCAATATATGTTACTACTTTTTTCCCATCTTTGGTTAATATTAGGTTTCCTTCTGTTTTATAATATGGATTTTCTTCATCTATTGTTATTTCTATTCCAGAAGTCTCAATATTTCCTTTAAAATTACTATTAAGACTATTTAAACCTTTTCCTATATATATTCTTTTTAATGTATTACCATATCTAAATATATTGCTCTCTATTGTAGTTACATTATCTGGTATTACTATTTCTGTCGCTTTTCTTACATTATACATTGCTCCAGATTTTATAACCTCTACATCTTCGTTTATGCTTATAGTTGTTTTATTTGCCAGTACATATACTAATTCTGTTCCATCTTTACTATATATGTATCCATCTTCTGCTTTATAATACTCATTGCTTTCTGGTATATTTATTGTTTCTAATGTAGTATTACTACCTATTGGAAATGCCATTCCTGTTATATACTCCAAACTACTTGGTAAATTTAATGTTGTCATACTTGTACATATTGATAATGAGTTTTCCTCTAACCTTTTTATTCCTTCTCTTATTGTTACTTCTTTTTTTGTTGCCATTGGTGCTAACATTATTAAGGTACTATTATCTTTTGTATATATTATTCCATCTTCTACTTCATATACAGGATTTGCTTCATCTATTGTTAAATTATATAAGTTTGTACAATTTAAAAAAGCACTACTGCTTATCGACGTTACACTGGCTGGTAGTTCAATGCTATCTAACTTGCTACAACTACCGAATACTTCAGTTGATATAGAAATTAAACTATCTGGCATATTTATAGTAGTTAAATTTTCACATAAATTAAATGTTTGATTTTTTATTGATGTTATATTATCTGATAGTTGCACTTTTTTTAGATTAGTACAACTTCTAAATGCCGATCCTCCTATTTCTATCACACTATCTGGTATTATTACTTCTTTTAAACTGCTACAGCCTGCAAATGCACTTTCTCCAATACTTAGTACCCCATCCTCTATTGTTACTTTTTCTATTTCTGTATTATATGAAAATGCATTTTTTTGTATTACTTTCACTGTACCTGGTACTATTACTTCTTTTAATCCCTCTACTCCAGAAAAGGCTCCTTCTCCTATTTCTGTTACTCTTTCTGGCAAGGTTACTACTCCATCTTCTGTTTGTAAACCTAGGTTTGCATTTGCTGATAGTAACACTCCATCATCTATTAAATATGGACTTACTTCTATTCCAAGCTCTGTGGCTACTTCTCTTTCTAATTCACTTGCTGCATATAAATAAAACTCTCCTTTTATTATTTCAAACATTCCGGCATACTCATCATCCATCGATGGTATTACAGTTTGTATGTTACCTCCTGTCTCTTCCCCTTGTGTGTTATATGCCAATGTGGTTCTTCCTGCATTTAAACTTTCCTCATTGTAATTCGAGTCTTCATACTTTTTTTCTGAATCGTAGTTCTTTTTTTCTTCTAAGTATATTGTAAATTCTACTATTAAGTCTGTTCTTCTTGCCTGTGCCACTAATCCATCTGCTCCAAATATGGCATTTATTGATACTACTGCTAATATTATTAACACTATTATGGTTACTATTAACGCTATTAGCGTTATACCTCGCTCTTGTGTGTTTAATTTTCTTGTTTTTGCTTCTTTAACCTTTTTTCTAACTTTTGTGCTTTGTTTTATTTGCATTTTTATCCTCCTTTTTTGGTAGAGTTTTAATTAAGGCCTTACCTATGAGACGGCTATGAATAGCTAAGGAGTAATTTTCATCTTTTGGCTTTTACATTTTTCTCTACCTTGCGTTTTTATTTATTTTCAAACATTAAAATCTTCCCTTAAGCGCACAAAAAGGACGGACTATATAGCAAATTTTCATTGCTATACAATCCATCCTTTTTATGGTTGGTTATATTTATTTTTTTATATGAACTTTTTCCGTTTACATCTATTGAATTTGTGCTTTCTTTTCCGTTAAGAACTATTACAATGCCTACTATAGCTATTACTATAGTAACAATTACTACTGCTATATTTTGAGCATAATTAACAAGGCTTAATTCATTAGAATTATCCTCTCTCTCTCTCTCTCTCTCTCTCTTACAGTATCAACGGTTTTAGGCATTTTTGTTTTTCTCCTTCCGTGCTTTTTGCTTTCCTATTTTCTTTAGTATTTTTTTTAATTTTCATTCTAGTATTGCTTTTCTGCTTCATCAAGTGAAACAAACCTTGTATGCTTTTGCTTCACTTTTTATTTTATACTATTTAGTTTTCTTTTTCAATTATTTTTTTGATTTGTAATATTTTTATAATACTATTGTAATGTTTTTGTAATATTAATATAGTCAAATACACATTTTTCTTTCTTTCACAATATATTAAAATAAAAAAGTAAAGGACTGATGTTATATATGAAAAAAATTAGACTTGCAGTTGTTGGTGCTACTGGTTTAGTTGGTAGAACTGTTTTGAAAGTGCTTGAGGAAAAAAAGCTTCCTATCGATGAATATGTACTATTTGCCTCTAAAAATTCTGCCGGTAAAAAACTAAGGTTTATGGATAGAGACTACATAGTACAAGAATTAAATGATTTATCTTTTGATTCTTGTTTTGACTATGCTATTTTTTCTGCCGGTTGGAAAGTTGCAAAAAAATATGCTCCTATCGCTTCTTCTAAAGGATGTATTGTAGTGGATAATAGTAGTGCTTTTAGAATGGATAATGATGTTCCTCTTGTTGTACCAGAAGTTAATCCAGAAGAAATCAAAAATAATCACGGAATTATTGCTAATCCAAATTGCTCTACTATTCAAGCTGTTGTCGCTTTAAAGCCTTTGGATGACAAATACAAAATAAAAAGAATAGTATATTCAACTTATCAAGCTGTATCTGGTGCTGGAAGAAATGGTGTATTAGATTTGCAAAATGGTATTATAGACTATATGCAAAAATTTTCAGAGTTTTCACAAAATGAAAATTCAAATGCCCTCTCTAACGACCTAAATTTTTCTTCCACCAAATTAAATTATGAATTACAAAAATTTAATTATCCTATTTTTTCTAATTGCTTGCCACACATAGATGTATTTTTAGACAATGGCTATACAAAAGAAGAAGAAAAAATGATTAACGAAACTCGTAAAATTTTGAAAAGGCCTGACTTAAAGATAACTGCTACAACTGTTAGAGTTCCAGTATTTAATGCACATAGTGAATCTATAAATGTAGAATTCGAGAATGATTTTGATTTGACTGAACTTAAAAACATTTTATCTAATGCACCCGGAATCGTTTTACAAGATGATACAGAAAAATGTATATATCCACTCGCCTTAAATGCTTCTGGACACGACAATGTTTTTGTTGGAAGAGTTCGTAGGGATTACAGTGTGGATTATGGTATAAACTTTTGGGTTGTAGCTGATAATATTCGTAAAGGCGCAGCCAGCAATGCAGTGCAGATTGTGGAAAAAATGTTAAAAGAATACTAATTTATCTAAATTTTATTTAAGTATAAAAACGTGAATAAAAGGCTTGTTCCTCTTATCCACGTTTTTATTGTTGAATACAGCCAGATTCTAGTGAACCATACTGCAATCTTAAATTATTTAGCCTGTGTCAAGTTCTTATTTTATTTCAAGAACCCATTTATTATTTGTTCTTCTGCTTCTTTTTCTGTTAGTCCTAGTGTCATAAGTTTTATAAGTTGCTCTCCTGCAATTTTTCCTATTGCAGCTTCGTGTATTAGGCTTGCATCTACATCGTTTGCCTCTATTTTAGGGTCTGATATAACTCTTCCGTTTCCCATTATTATTGCGTCACATTCTACATGTCCAAAGCATTTTGTATTTCCTTTTACATTTGATACAAACTCTTGCAAAGAGTCATCTTCTGCTACAGACCTAGATGCCACATGTACACTTGAGTCTTCCCCATTTAAGTTTACATCAAATATTGTTTTTGCAGTTTGCTTTCCAGTTGTCATTATTCTTTCTGAAATTACTAAGCTACTTCCTTTTCCCATATTTGCAAAGGTCTCTCTTATTGTAGATGTAACACCTTTTATTTGTACTGATTCCATTTCCATCGAAGCATTTTCGTCAAGATTTATTATAGTTTGAGGGTTTAGTATTCTATCTCCTGTTCCTTCTCCCTCACCATAATGTTTTTCTATGTATTTTATCTTTGCTCCTTTAGCTAGGTGGAATGTGTGTATTCCATCATGCTCTGCAGTATTGCAAGTACTGTTATGAATTCCACATCCTGCTACAATTACTACATCTGCATTTTCTCCTATATAGAAATCGTTATATACTAAATCGTTTAACCCACCTTGTGTTAGGATTACTGGTATGTGTACACTTTCATTTTTAGTGTTTGGTTTTATTATAATGTCTATGCCTGGCTTGTCCTTTTTGGTTACGATATCAATATTTGCAGTTGTGTTTCTTCCTGCTAATTTCCCATTTTCTCTAATATTATATGCTCCCATTGGTGTTTTTTCAATATCTGCTATTTGCTTTAATAAATTTTTTTCTATTTTATCCATCTTTAAGCCCTCCCTTCGTTGCATTTTTGATTTTTGTCTATTTTATGACATGGTTTTACTTTGTTAAATATTTGTGGTAAAACTTCTTCTCTTGGTCCGTGTTTTTCTACTTTTCCGTTTGTAATTAGCACTATCTCATCTGCTATATTTAAAATTCTTTCTTGATGAGAAATAATAACTATAGAACCATGTATATCGTCATGCATTTTTTCAAATACTGATATTAAGTTGTTAAAGCTCCATAAATCAATTCCTGCTTCTGGCTCGTCAAATATTGTAAGTTTTGACTTTTTAGCTGCAAGCATTGCAATTTCTATTCTTTTTAGTTCTCCTCCAGAAAGGCCACTATTTACTTCTCTATTTAAATATTCTTGTGCACATAAGCCTACATCTGCTAAGACATCACAAGCATCACACACCTTAATACTGTTTCCTGCAGATATTTCTATTAAATCTTTTACAGTTAAGCCTTTAAATCTTACTGGTTGTTGGAATGCAAATCCTATTCCCATCTTTGCTCTTTCTGTTATCGATAATTTTGTTATGTCTTTTCCATCAAAAATTATTTTTCCCGAATCTGGGTTTTCGATTCCCATTATAATTTTTGCAAGTGTTGATTTTCCTGAACCATTTGGTCCTGTAATAACAATCATTTTGTTATTATCTATAGTTAAATTCACATTTTTCAAAATATTTTTATTATCTCTTGAAAAACATATATCCTTTAATTCTAACATTTTACCTCCTATTTTTCCTCGTTTTTTATAAAAGTATTGTATTTAATTTTTATTCTATAGCACCTTACGGAGTATTTAGATTTTCGGATTGTTTAAATCTTGGATTGTAAACTTTTGGCTTTTTTGCCATAAATATTTTATCATTTTTTTTAGATTTTTTCAATATATATTACTATTATAATTTAGAAAGGACGGTAATTTATATGAAAAAAGTTCTGTTTAAAGGTTGTGGTACTGCTTTAGTTACCCCTTTTACAAATGATGGCGTTAATTTCGAAGAACTTAGGAAACTAATTGAATTTCAAATTTTAGAAGGCGTGGACAGCCTAATTATTTGTGGTACTACTGGCGAGTCTGCAACAATGAGTCTAGAAGAAAGAAAATCAGTTATTGACTTTAGCGTAAAGATTACAAATGGCAGAGTTCCAATAATTGCAGGTACTGGTGGTAATAATACAGATGAATCTATAAAACTTTCTAAATATGCAGAAAGTATAGGTGCCAATGGACTCTTATTAGTTACTCCTTATTACAATAAAACTACCCAAGCTGGCTTAATTGCCCATTTTTCTGAAATTGCTAAAAATGTATCTATCCCTATTATTTTGTATAATGTTCCTAGTAGAACTGGACTTAATATTGAACCAGAAACTTGTTTAAAACTTTCCAAAATTCCAAATATCGTTGCTGTAAAAGAAGCTAGCCGGTAACATTTCTCAAGTTGCAAAAATTGCAAATCTTTGCAAAGATGAACTTGCTATTTATTCTGGAAATGACGACCAAATTATTCCAATACTTTCATTAGGAGGATTAGGTGTTATTTCTGTGCTATCCAATATATATCCTAAATTTGTACACGAACTTGTGATGGACTATTTAACTGGTAATTGGCAAAAAGCATCTGCATCACAAGTATATGCAATTCCACTTATAAATGCTTTATTTAGCGAAGTAAACCCTATTCCTATAAAATATGCTGTAAGTAAAATAGGTTTTGATTGTGGCAAACCACGTTTACCTCTTGTAGAGCTATCTAATGCTGGAAAGGAAAAAATTGATTTTCTTATGAAGAATTGGATATGATTTTATTTAGAAGAAGAATAGTTTTTTTATTTATATTTATGTCTTAAGGTGGGGACCAACAAGTATACAAACTGTTAAACTTGACTTTAGTAAAGTTTATACAGTTTGTACGATGTTGGGGGACTAAATATAAATAAAAAAACTACTCTTCTTCTAGTATAAACAACATTTTCTTAAATATTTATTAAATTAGTTCACTTTATAAATAAAAAATGCTATAATATATATTATAAGATGATTTACATAATTTTAATACCTAATAAATAAAGTAGGAGTAATAATTTTATGAAGTTAAATTTATTTAGAAGTAATAATTTAATAAATGAAAGTAAAGAAGATATATATACAGACATTGGTCATAACATTGATTCATATATAGACGATGAAAATTTGTATGGTTCAATCGGTAAAAGGGAGCATTTGGCTGAGTTTTTTGATATAATAAAGGATGTTATTTCCAATGATACTGTTAAGCAAATGAAGAATTACAGACAACATTGTAACACCTCTTGTTACAAGCATTGTATGCAGGTAGCTTATTTTACATATATAACTTGCAAAAAATTAAGACTAGATTATGTTTCTGCAACTCGTGGCGCTATGTTACACGATTTATTCTTGTATGATTGGCGAAAAAAATATAGAGATATTGATATATCAGGACTTCATGCTTTTATTCACCCTAGAATTGCTTTGAAAAACGCAAGTGAAATATTTGATTTAAATGATATTGAGAAAGATGTTATTGTAAAACACATGTGGCCAGTTACACTAAGTTTTCCCAAATATAGAGAATCGTACATAGTAACAATAATGGATAAATATAGTGCTTGTTTAGAAACATATTTGTATTTAAAACATAAATTGCAAGCCAAAAATTTTTACAGATACGCATATATTTTCTTAAGTATGGTATTTTTAGGAAACTTTTAGAATATAATTTATATATAGAAAAAAGGTATAACATTAGTTATATCTTTTTCTTTTGACTTTTATGCTTATTTATGTAGTTTACAAAACTTTGTCAACTTGCACAAATAAATTCAAAAAAATAATTATATGTGCATAAAAGTGGCTCAAATAAGGAGTGAAATTTAGTTTGAAATAAATATCTTTTATAACTGTGCGCGCCTCTTTGAGCAAAGCGAGAAAGGAATGAATTTTATTATGATAAATATATTATTGAATGGTGCTAACGGGAATATGGGAAAAGCACTTTGCAATTACATAAAAGATTCTGCTAATTTTTCTTTGTTGTATGGTATAGATAAAGAGAATTCGAGTTTTTATAATGATATAACAAAAAAACCTGATGTAATAATTGACTTTTCTACTCCATCTGCTACTTTTATTGCTTTAGATTATGCAATTAAAAATTTAGTTCCGATGGTAATTGCTACTACAGGTTTTAGCTTTGATGAAGAAAATAGGATAAAAGAATTTTCTGAAGCTATTCCTATTTTTAAATCTTCTAATATGGCTTACGGTATAAATATTTTTTCTAATATAGTAGCTGAACTTGCCCCAAAATTAAGCAATGTAGATATTGAAATAATAGAAAAACACCACCGAAATAAGGTCGACTCTCCTAGTGGAACTGCGCTTATGATAGCAGATAATATAAATAAATCTTGTAATAATAGGTATTCTTATGTATTTAGCAAAAATATTTCTAATAGAACTTTTAAAGATTTTACTAATTCGAGTCGCTCTGTTAATTGTGGTAAATTCAATTGTTCTAGTGGTTATAAAAAAACTGATACCTCCTCAAAATCGTATAATCAAATTGGCTTTTCTTGTATTAGAGGTGGTTCATTAGTGGGCGAGCATACTGTTTTATTTATTGGGGAGAATGAATCTTATGAGTTAACTCATACTGCTTATTCCAGAAATATATATGTAGAAGGTGCATTGAAAGCAGCAGAATTTATAATTACGAAGAAAAATGGGTTATATGGTATGGTAGATTTATGATTTTTTAATAAGACTTTTTAGGAGTTTTTTATCAAATAGTAAAAGTATTATAAGCTAATTTTTATCTGTTTCTTTTAACTCATATATTTTTGGTATCTCTATTATATCTACCTCCATATAATCTGTCAAGATTCTTTTTCCTCCTTCTATTTCCATTAGTTTCCATTTTGTAAAGTAATTTAGTTCTTCTATCAAAAAATAAACCAATGGCATTTACCAATGGTTTATTTTTTTACTGTTTATAAGTTTCCGACTCAGTCGGATAATAATTACTATTTATTAGCTGTTTCCTCTACTGGATAAACGCTAACTTGTTTTTTGTCTCTTCCTAATCTTTCAAATTTAACTTTTCCAGTTACTTTAGCATATAAAGTATCGTCACTTCCAATGCCTACGTTTGTTCCTGGATGAAATTTAGTGCCTCTTTGTCTTACAAGTATATTTCCAGCTGGAACTATTTGCCCGTCTGCTCTCTTAAGACCTAAACGTTTTGATTCACTATCTCTACCGTTTTTAACACTACCTTGACCTTTTTTATGAGCCATCTATCTCAACTCCCTTCGGTTTTTGAATTTATAATTCTCAATTTATAAGCTTTCGTAATATACAATATTACTCACTTTTTTCAACTAAATACTATTAAATATTTTTCAATAGTTAAAATTAAATCTTGATAATTTTACAAGTTATTCTTTAACAGTTTCTTTTTTAGCTGTTTTTGTTTCTGCCTTAGCAGTTGTTTTTGTCTCAGCCTTTGATTCTGTTTTAGCTTCAGCCTTTTCTGTAGCTGTTTTTATTTTTGTTATTTCAACCTTTGTGTATGGTTGTCTATGTCCTTGAGTTCTTCTGTAGTTCTTTTTAGCTTTGTATTTATAAACTAAAATTTTCTCTCCTTTTCCGTGAGAAACTACCTTTCCCTCAACTTTAACACCTTTTACATAAGGAGCTCCAACTTCTACTTTTTTGTCATCAGATACTAAAACTACATTATCAAATGTAACTTTTTTACCTTCTTCAACATCTAATTTTTCGAAGAATACTACATCTCCTTCTGCTACTTTGTATTGCTTTCCACAGCTTTCAATTATTGCGTACATTATATGTACACCTCCTCTTATATGTATACTCGCTAAGCATAAATTCAAGGCAGTTAGATATTTCTAACATTTAGTTGCCCGACTCAGGCGGCTTACAGGAAATTATTTTACCATATTTTTCTGCTGTTGTCAATCCTCATTTTTTTACTTTCGCAAAAGGGGACAGGTTTATTTTGTAAGTCAGTCGACATAATAGTTCTGTTGTTTGCTATGTTATGTAAATCAATCTGTAAAAACAAGCCTGTCCCCTTTTTCTACGTCCCCTTTTGCAAAAAATCTATTCCACACTCTTCAAACTTTCAATCATATCAATCTTCTTCAAAGAGAAATATGTTACCACATTAACTATTATTGCAAAGAATACTGTTATTACAACACCCAATACATAGCTTAATATACTTACTTCTGGGTCGAACATTGTTATGTCTAGTTCACAAGTTTTTAATACATACATTGTTAGGAAGTATCCTCCTACAAGTCCTAGCAATATTCCTATTACAGTAAGTATTATTGTTTCTCTTGCGATGTAGCTATATACTTCTCTATCATAAAAGCCAAGCACTTTTATTGTTGCAAGCTCTCTTATTCTTTCACTAATATTTGCATTTAGCAAATTATACAATACCACTAATGCCAGTAAGCCAGCAGCAACAATAAGTATCCAAACTACCATATCCATATTATCCATTACGGTTGCAAACATATCTTCTGAAGCTGATGTAAAGCTTACTCCTGATATGTTATTAGAATTATTAAGTAGTTTTTTTCCAAGTTCGTCTTCTTCATTTTCTGTCATTTCTTGTGTTTTGGCATATATTTGATTTGCTTGAATTTTTGCATCAAATACTTCATTATATAATTCTGGTGACATATAGATGTAATGCATAATGTAATTTTCTGTTATATTTGCCACTTTTACGTCTCTTCTGTCGCCATCAGAATTTTCTAGGGTAATTGTATCCCCTTGCTTTATATTTAGCAGTTGAGATAATTTTTCTGTTATAATAACACCTGAATTGTCAAGTGTATATGTGTTATCTTGTTTTTTTCTGTCTCGCAAAGTTATAAATTCATTAAGCTTATTTGTATCGTTTGGCACAATAAGTTGTATGCTTTGATTATTACCATCTTTTATTATTTTTACAGACTGTACATTTGCACTAAGTAGACTTGTAATTTGCTCGTTTTGTAAAATTTCGTTTCCCACATTAGTTAATTGTTCACCAGTCTTTTCATCTTTAAGTGATATGGTTATATTGTATTTGTTTATTTCTCCAAATTGTTTTGGTATCATACTTGATATTGAATCTCTCAAAGCAAAACCAGCAATTATAAGCGAAGTACATCCACACACGCCTATGATTGTCATTAAAAATCTTTTTTTGTACCTAAATACGTTTCTAGCTGTAACTTTTGCAGTAAAGCTTAATCTTTTCCATATAAATGTTATTTTTTCTAATATTACTCTTTTACCTGGTTTTGGTGATTTAGGTCTCATAAGTATTGCAGGTTTATGCCTTAACACTTTTGCGCAAGTGTAAATTGTTGCTCCTACTGTACATAGTAGTGCTGCTGCCATTCCATATGTTGCAATGTCCCAGTTAAATTGCAATATAACTTCTGGAACTTCATATACCATCGCATACATATTTGCAATTATTTTTGGTATTAAGTTAAAGCCTATGAATATTCCTATTATTCCACCTATTATTGTTGCTAGAAGTGCATAGATTATATATTTCCTAGATATTTGCAATTTGTTATATCCTAGTGCCTTTAATGTACCTATTTGAACTCTTTCTTCTTCAACCATTCTGTTCATTGATGTTAAGCTTATTAGTGCTGCAACTAAGAAAAATACTACTGGAAATACTTCTGCCAAACTTGCAACTCTATCTGTGTCTTGTACATAACTTGCATAGCCCGTATTCATATCTCTATCTAGCACATACCATTCTGGTCTTTCTAATTTCTTTAAGTCGTCCTTTGCCTCTTGAAGTTTTTCCTCTGCATCTGCTATTTGCTCATCAAATTCTTTTTTTGCATCTTCTAGTTCTTTTTCACCGTCTTTTAATTCTTTTTCTGCTTGCTGTAATTTCTCTTCTGCTTGATTTAACTGAAAATATGTAGAACTTTTTTGACTTTGTAACTCTGCTTCTGCATCTTTTAATTGTTGCTCTGCTTCCTTTATTTGCTTTTCTCCATCACTTAATTCTGAATTTGCTTTTTCTATTCCACTTTCTATTGCTTGTATTGTTGTTTCTATTTCTGTTATTCCTTGATTTTTTAGCTCACTTTCTATATCTGTAATTGTAGCTTGTAGTATTTGTATGTTTTTGTTTACTTCTGTAATTTGTGCCTGTATAGCAGTTTTTTCTTCATCTGTGTCTGCACTTTCTAACTGCTCATTTAATTTTTGTAATGTACTATTTGCTGTTTTCAAATTATCCTTTAATGTATTTAGTTGCTCA
This sequence comes from uncultured Clostridia bacterium, assembly GCA_944392445.1. Lineage (GTDB taxonomy): Bacteria > Bacillota > Clostridia > TANB77 > CAG-508 > CALXVA01. Next base: position 2,341 of record CALXWT010000023.1, on the reverse strand, counting down.
TTTGTCTGTTCTAATGTTTCTTTTTGTTTTTGATATTCTGCTATTTGCTCTTCTGCCTCTTTTTTAGAGTTTTCAAAAGTTTGCTTATTACTTTCTAATTCGTCCCAACCATCTTCTATTTCTGCTTCTGCATTTGCAAATTCAGTATATGCAGTATTTCTGTTAGATTCTATTTGTGCTTTACCCTCTTCTATTTCTTTTTTTCCATCATCAATTTCTTTTTGTGCGTCATCTAACTCTTTTTCTGCATCTTTCTTTTTGTCATCTAATTCTTTTTGAGCATCTTGTATTTTTGAGTTAGCACTGTCATAAAGTTCATTATACCTAGCTTCTCTTCTTTCTTCTGATATTGCTTCTAAATTGTCTTCTACTTCTGATACTAAATCAGAGTATTTATTGCTTGTTGAGTTTAAATCTTTTGCTCCACTTACAGCCACATATATATTTGTATACATATCTATATTTATATTTTCTTTTGGTATATATACATAATAATCTATTACTCCACTTCCAAGTTTTGTACTACCTCGTTCTGTAGATATATATAAAGGCGATTTTACGGTTCCAACGATTATGACTTTATTGTTTTTTAATAGCTTTTCAGTTTCTCCATCATCGTTTGTAACATCATCTACGTCTATTTCTATTGTATCTCCAATAGAATGCCCTGTTCCCTGTAAAAATCTTTCTTCCACAACACATTCAGATTCATTTTCTGGAAGTTTTCCTTCCACCAAATTTAATTTGTTAATATTATTTGAAAAAGTTTCTAACTTTACAACAACCTCTTCTTCACCAATTTTAACTATGGCATCTGCTTGGTATGAGCCTTCAGCATTTTCAATGCCTTGCACATTTTTTATTGCTTCGACATCGTCATCAGTTAGCCCCAATGTAGATATTACCTGAATGTCCATTACATTTAAGCTATCAAAATATTGGTCTACTGTAGCCTTCATATCTGGGCTTGCAGCTCTTAGTCCAGCAAAAAAGCCTACACCCAATAATACTATAAGGAGTATAGAAATAAATCTTTTATATGATTTAACAATTTCTTTTATACCATCTTTAAATAGGGCCGTTTTCAACTTTTTCACCTCTTTTTGTTTATAGATTTTACTATATTCAAGTTTTAAAAAGATTTAACGTTTTTTCTATGCTGAGCTTGTTAAGGCTTGCCTGTTACAAGCTCAGTATGCAGTAGCTGGCAAACGAGTAAGAAAACTGGAAGCGTACTTTGTGTATGCTGAGGATTTTCGCCACGAAGTTTAACAACACAAAAATTTAATTATTTTTAATAACTTTACCATTCTATTTGAGAAATAGGAGTAGGCGTCTCATTTATTTGTATATCAAATGCTGTTCCGTTTTTAAAATGTATTACTCTGTCTGCCATTGGTGTTAGAGCACTATTGTGTGTAATTATTATTACTGTCATTTTTTCTTTTCTACAAGTGTCCTGTAATAATTGTAATATTTGTTTACCTGTTTTATAGTCTAACGCCCCTGTTGGCTCATCGCATAATAAAAGTTTTGGGTTCTTAGCTATTGCTCTTGCTATTGCAACTCTTTGTTGTTCTCCACCAGATAACTGTGATGGAAAGTTTTTTAATCTATCTTTTAAACCTACCTTTTCTAGCATAACTTTTGGGTCTAGTGGATGTCTACAAATTTGTGTAGCAAGTTCTACATTTTCTAATGCAGTTAGGTTTTGTACTAAGTTATAAAACTGGAACACAAAGCCTATGTCTTCTCTTCTATATTTTGTTAGTTCTTTTTTATTGAATTTGCTTATATCTTTTTTGTCTATAATTACGCTTCCAGAGGTGGCACTGTCCATACCTCCGAAGTATGTTTAGGGCAGTAGTTTTTCCTGCTCCACTTGGTCCAACTATTACAACTAATTCGCCTTTTTCTATTGTAAAGTTGGCTTTATCAAGTGCTTTTATGGAAACTTCACCCATTTTATATTCTTTTACTACGTTTTTAAATTCTATGTATGGCATATAACTCACCTCAATTTAAGTAAAAAAGGGTAGACAAGCATAATAGATATTAAATTATCTATTTACAAGTACTCCCCCTTATTTTTTATTATTTTCCGTAATTTTCCTTTTATTGATATATTATATTGTATCATTTTATGTAGAAATGGTCAATATAAGTTTTGTATTTTTTGCAAGAATGAGCCCGGTGCAGTCTGCACCGGGCTCACAGTTTGGAGTGTTAGGCTAAGAGATTAAACTCTTCTCACTTCCATCAACTCCGTAGTTTAGTATTAAATTGAATTTTCTAGATAGTTTAAAGCTTAGAGTCATAAGCTTTTAATTTTGTCAACTTT
>CALXWT010000022.1 GCA_944392445.1 uncultured Clostridia bacterium | reverse complement strand
TTACATACTACCGAGTCATCAATAATACCTATTTCACTACAATGTTATAAATTTTATTTTTAACATAAATTTCCTTTACAACTGTTTTACCATCAATTTGTGATTGGATATTGTTATTTTGATGAACTGTATTTTTAACGTCATCTTGGCTAGCTCCTGCACTAATTGAAATTGTAGCTCTAACTTTACCGTTTATTTGAACAGGAATTTCTACTGTATCTTCTACTAATTTAGTTTCGTCATAAGTTGGCCAAGCTTCATAAGTAATAGTATTATTGTGACCAAATCTGTTCCAAATTTCTTCTGTAATGTGTGGCGCTACAGGGTTTAGTAATTTGATAAATCCTTCTGCATATTCTTTAGGTATAACATCTTCTTTTGAAGCAGAATTTATAAAAATCATCATTTGAGATATTGCTGTGTTATAGTACATATTTTCATAGTCGTTAGTAACTTTTTTAACAGTATAATTATATACTTTCTCTAGATTTTTATAAGCATCTCTATTAGTTGAATTTTTACTATTTCTAGTACTGCTGTTGTTAACAGAGCCATCTGATGAAAGATTTGTGCCAACATCTTGTACTTTACCAGACTCTACAAACAATCTCCAAACTCTGTCCAAAAATTTCTTAGAGCCGTCAATACCATTTGGATCCCATGGCTTAGCTGCGTCAATTGGTCCCATAAACATTTCGTAAACTCTAAGTGCATCTGCTCCATATTCTTTAACCATATCATCTGGATTGATTACATTACCCTTTGACTTGCTCATTTTTTCGCCATTTGAGCCAAGTATCATACCTTGATGACGTAGTTTAGCAAATGGCTCTTTTGTAGGAGCTAAACCTTTGTTATATAAATAGTTATTCCAAAATCTTGAATACAATAGGTGACCTACTGCGTGTTCTGGTCCACCTACATAAAGGTCAACCGGCATCCAGTGTTTAAGAAGTTCTGGGTCTGCAATTTCATTTTCATTATGTGGGTCAATGTATCTTAAGAAATACCAGCTTGAGCCAGCAGAACCAGGCATTGTACTTGTCTCACGTCTAGCAGGTTTTCCTTCAAATGTAGTATTAACCCAATCTGTTGCTTTGTCAAGAGGAGAAGCTCCAGTTTTCGATGGGGCATAATCCTCAAGTTCAGGTAAAACTAAAGGCAAATCTTCATCAGCTAGTACGTGAATTTCATTATTTTCTGTAAATACTATTGGAATAGGTTCACCCCAATAACGTTGTCTTGCAAATATCCACTCACGTATTTTGTAATTAACTTTCTTTGTTCCAATGCCTTTTCCCTCTAGCCAAGCAATCATTTTGTCGATTGCTTCTTGCTTTCCAAGACCATTTAAGAAATCAGAATTGATGTGAACTCCATCACCTGTAAAGGCCTCTTTAGAAATATCTCCACCTTCTAGTACAGGAATAATATCAATTCCAAATTTAGTTGCAAATGCATAGTCTCTCTCATCGTGCGCAGGTACAGCCATAATTGCACCAGTTCCATAAGTCGATAATACATAGTCAGAAATCCAAATTGGAATTTCTTTTCCATTTACAGGGTTTATAGCATAGGCACCTGTAAAGCAACCAGTTTTCTCTTTATTAAGTTCAGTTCTTTCCAAATCAGATTTTGCCGATGCCATAGCCTTGTATTCTTCAATAGCTTTTTTATGGTCGCTAGTTGTAATTTCATTTACTAAATCGTGTTCAGGCGAAAGTACACAATATGTTGCACCAAATAAAGTATCTGCTCTAGTTGTAAATACGGTAAATGATTTATCCGAATTTGCTACTTTAAATATAACCTCTGCACCTACAGATTTACCAATCCAGTTACGTTGAATTTCTTTTGTAGATTCTGGCCAATCAACTTCATCTAATCCATTTAAAAGAACTTCTGCATATTTTGGAATATCCATAACCCATTGTTTCATATTCTTACGAACAACAGGGAACCCACCTCTTTCACTTTTTCCATTTATAACCTCGTCATTAGAAAGCACACAACCTAAACCTTCACACCAGTTTACAGGCATTTCTACTAATTTAGCTAAACCATCATTATATAATTGCTTAAAAATCCATTGAGTCCATTTATAAAAGCTTGGATTACAGGTGGAAATTTCTCTATCCCAATCAAAAGAAAAACCAAGCATTTTTAATTGTCTTTTAAAAGTTGCTATATTTCTTTCTGTAAATCCAGCAGGATGATTACCAGTTTTTATAGCATATTGCTCAGCAGGAAGACCAAAAGCATCCCACCCCATAGGATGTAGCACATTATATCCTTGCATTCTTCTCATTCTAGACATAATATCAGTTGCAGTATATCCCTCTGGATGTCCAACATGAAGACCTTGTCCTGATGGATAAGGAAACATATCTAGTGCATAATATTTAGGTTTAGAGAAATCCCATACATCAGTTTTAAAGGTTTTGTTCTTGTCCCAATATTCTTGCCACTTTTTCTCTATTTCAGTAAAATTATATGACATAATATCAACCCTTTCTTTACATATATGTAAGCTTCTTGTTATATAGAAATTATAGAACAAGGGCAAATATATGTATAAAAATAAATGCTGACAATAAATATAACATAAAATAGGCAAAATTACAATGGAAACCTTGAAAAAGTAATAATAAAATGATATCGTATTAGTAGAATTTAACAATTTGAGAAAGGAAAGTGTAAAATTATGAACAACTTTATGAAAATAGCAAAGGATTGTGCATCGCACGGAATGACTAAAGGAGAAGGAGGTCCATTTGGAGCAGTAATTACAGACAAAAATGGAAATATAATTGCACAGGGTAACAATATGGTACTTGCAAATAACGACCCAACTGCTCACGCAGAAGTAACAGTAATAAGAGAAGCTTGCAAAAAGCTAGGAACTTATGATTTATCAGGCTATGTATTGTATACATCTTGTGAACCTTGCCCAATGTGCTTATCTGCAATAATTTGGGCAAATATTAAAACAGTGTACTATGGCTGTACGCGCGAAGATGCAGGCAATATAGGTTTTAGAGATGATGCAATTTATGAATATCTAGAGGGAAAGAAAAAAGATTTACTAGAACTAAAACAGCTAGATAGAGATGATTGCATAGCACTATTTGAAGAATATAAAAAGGATGGTAAGACTATTTATTAGAGTAAACATAAATAAATTCAAAACTTGCAAAATACAAGAAAATGTGATATTATTAGTACACTGTCAGTAGACAGATGTTGAGACCGTTATAAAATCATCAAGGAGGTATACACATTATGAAACGGTATAAAGAAATTGTGCTTGAGGCAGAAAAGGGTATAGGCTTTGAAGTCTCAGAGGGAATAAGTGGAGAGTTAATTATCAGAGCTCGGAATATTGCTACAACTGAAGCTTTAGCGAAAACAAGAGAAGAGTCAATTACAAAAGCTCTGAATGTTGCTACAGCCAATAACTATGTAAATCCTCCAATTCCAGAAGGATACAAGCGTGTTTGTGGCAAATGGAACAATGGCTTTGTAATTGAAAGAGATTCTGATGGAAGCCAGTTTGTATGGGTACCTGTTGGAAGTCTCGACTCTGACGGAACACTTGATGGAGAACATTTTTCGCAGAAATTCGGCAGACGAAATTACATGAAGGATGAATTTTCGTATGATGGATTCAATGAAGTTTTAAATGGTGAACTGCTTGAACAACTTGAAAGTGTCATAAAGTACGGAGGATTTTATATTTCTCGATATAACATTTCCAAGAGTTCAGCAGGAAAACCACAGTCGATAAAAGGAGTTATGCCGTGGGTAAACATCAATTTTGATGATGCCAAGAAGATTGCATCCACTATCGAAGACAATGAAGCAGTTAAAAGTCATCTGACTTTTGGTGCAGAATATGATTCTGTACTGGAATGGTTTATCAAAACAGAAGTTAAAACTCTTGCTGAAATTGCAGAGGACTCTGCTGAATGGGGCAATCATTGGAATACAGAGAATTCTCCAAAGAAAGTAGTTGAAACAGGAAGCAGAGAAAAATGGTGTGCTAATAACATCTACGACTTTGCAGGTAATGTGGATGAATGGACACAAGAACAGAACGAAAGTTCGTATCGCGTTATCCGTGGTGGCAGTTACGACCTTGATGGGTACAATTGTCCTGTCGCCTATCGTGGTTACGACAATCCTGGTGAAGTCTTTGACGACACTGGTTTTCGTGCTGCTCTTTACATTAAGTAACTACGCGTATACTGTTAAAGTATTATAATTTGTTCCCAAACACAGATAGAAGGAGAGAACTTTGAAATTTCGGGTTCTCTCTTTCTATTGGCTATATACAAGACAAGAACTTTGTCGCCAACAACCTTACATACGTAAAGAGTAGAAAAAGCATAGAAAGTAGTAGAAAAAACTCGAAGAAATTTACTTGACATTAGTAGTTCAATCTTATATTATATGGGTAAACAAATGCTATGCCCCCTTATTATACAAAGAAAAAATGAGGAGTGACTAGGAGGTAGGGTTGAAAAATAATTACAATTCAAACCAGACTTATGCATTTAGAAAGGAATGAGGTAAATATGGGAAAAGAGATTAGTGAAGAAGAGCAAGCAAAAATAAAAGCTATGATAGATGATTTGATGGTAAAAGCCAAAAAAGCATCGGAAGAGTATATGAAGCTTACTCAAGAAGATGTAGACAGAATAATAAAAACTATGTCTATGGCAGGGTTAGAGCACCACATGGAGCTAGCTAAAATGGCAGTAGAGGAAACTGGAAGAGGAATTTACGAAGATAAAATAACAAAGAATATGTTTGCAACAGAATATATTTACCATAGTATAAAATATGATAAAACTGTTGGTGTTATATCAGAAAATGAAGAGGAGGGCTATGTAGAAATAGCCGAACCTATTGGAATTATTGCAGGAGTAACACCTGTTACAAACCCAACATCAACAACTATGTTTAAATCAATAATTGCAGCAAAAACAAGAAATGTTATAGTATTTGGTTTCCATCCATCAGCACAAAAATGTAGTGTAGCAGCAGCAAAACTTTTAAGAGATGCAGCCGTAGAAGCAGGTGCACCAGAAAATTGTATTTTATGGATTGAAGAACCATCTATAACTGCAACAAATATGCTAATGCATCATCCAGATGTTAATTTGATTTTGGCAACTGGTGGAACAGGTATGGTTAAGGCAGCATATTCTTGTGGAAAGCCAGCACTTGGAGTAGGACCTGGAAATGTACCTTGTTACATAGATAAAACAGCAAAATTAAAAACATCTGTAAATGATTTGGTTATGTCAAAATCTTTTGACAATGGTATGATTTGCGCTTCAGAGCAATCTGTAATTGTAGATAGAGAAATAAAGGACGAGTTTGAGAAGCTAATGAAAGAAGCTGGTTGCTATTTCTTATCAGAAGATGAGACAAATAAATTAAGAGACACAATGTTTTTAAAAGAAAAAGATGGTGCTTTAAACTCTGCAATAGTTGGACAAAGCCCATATAAAATAGCAGGAGAAGCTGGAATAGAAGTGCCAAAAGATACAAAAGTATTAGTATTAAAGGAAAATGGAGTTGGAATAGAGCATCCATTCTCTAAAGAAAAACTTAGCCCTGTTCTAGCATACTATGTGGTAGAGAATAGTGATGAGGGTATAGACCTAGCAGAAAAGCTAATTGAATTTGGAGGACTTGGACACTCTGCAGTAATCCATTCAGAAGATAAAGAAACAATAGCTAAATTTTCAGAAAAGGTAAAAGTAGGAAGAATAATAGTAAACTCTCCATCAACACATGGAGCTATTGGTGATATATACAACACAAATATGCCATCACTTACACTAGGTTGTGGTACATTTGGTGGAAACTCAACAACAGCAAATGTATCAAGTGTAAACTTAATAAATATAAAAAGAGTTGCCGATAGGAGGGTTAATATGCAGTGGTTTAAAGTTCCAGAAAAAATATATTTTGAAGCAGGTTCAATAGCATACTTAGAAAAAATGCCAGATATAACAAGAGCCTTTATAGTAACAGACGAATCAATGGTAAGTTTAGGATATATAGATAAAATTCTATATCATCTAAGAAATAGAAACCAATATGTACATTCAGAAGTATTCTCAGATGTAGAATCAGATCCATCATTTGACACAATAAATAAGGGAGTTCAAATGATGAATGAATTTAAGCCTGATGTAATTATAGCAGTTGGTGGAGGAAGTCCAATAGATGCAGCAAAAGGTATGTGGTTATTCTATGAGCATCCAGATGCAGATGTAGAAGGTTTAAAACTTAAATTTATGGACATTAGAAAACGTACATATAAATTCCCAAAACTAGGAGAAAAAGCAAAATTTGTAGCAATACCTACAACATCAGGAACAGGCTCAGAAGTTACATCATTTGCAGTACTTACAGACAAAAAGCAAAACAAAAAATATCCATTAGCAGACTATGAGCTAACACCAGATGTAGCAATAGTAGATCCAGACTTAGTAATGAGCTTGCCAAAGAAAATTACAGCAGATACAGGTATGGATGTACTAACACACGCAATAGAATCTTATGTATCAAATATGGCATCAGACTTTACTGATGGACTAGCAGAAAAAGCAGTAGAACTTGTATTTAATAACCTAAGAGAAGCATATAATAATGGAAGCAACAAAGAGGCAAGGGAGCACATGCATAACGCAAGCACAATAGCAGGTATGGCATTCACAAATGCATTCTTAGGAATCAACCACTCTTTAGCACATAAAATAGGAGCAGAATTCCACATGGCACACGGTAGAATAAATGCAATATTACTTCCTTATGTTATAAAATACAACAGCAGTAGACCAACAAAATTTGTATCATTCCCAAAATACGAATACTTTATAGCAGACCAAAAATATGCAGACTTAGCTAGAAGAATGCACTTCAAAGCAGATACAAATGAAGAGGGAGTAAATTCTCTAATAGTAGAAATAAAGAAATTAAATGCAGACTTAGGAATAGAAAAGAGCTTTAAAGAAGCTGGAATCGATGAAACTGAATTTATGGCAAAGGTTGACATGCTTGCAGATAGAGCATTTGAAGACCAATGTACAACAGCAAATCCAAGAGTTCCATTAGTAAGTGAACTAAAGCAAATTTTAATAGATAGTTATTATGGTAACTAAATTAGAAATTGGGGACAGTCCCCTTTTTCTAAAAAAGGTGTATGATGATTCACACACTATTCGGGGGTAAAATTTAATTTAAGAAAAGAGGTATACTAATATGTCCCGTTTAGCACGTAGAAATCTATGTACATCTTTTTTTCACGTCATTGTACAAGGTGTAAATAGAGAATTTATTTTTGAAAAATATAAATATAGAGAAAAATACTTTCATTTATTGGAAGAGGTAAAAAGAGACCATATTTTAGATATTCTTGCATATTCGATTATGTATAACCATGCACATATGTTAGTTCATACAGAAAAGATAAAAGAACTATCAGACTTTATGAAGAAAGTTAATGAAAAATATGCTAAATACTATAATTATATGGAAAATAGAGTAGGCCACGTTTTTAGAGATCGATACATGAGTGAACCAATAACAAATAAAAAATATTTAATAAATTGCTTAGCTTATATTCATAATAATCCAGTCAAAGCAAATATTGTAAAAAAGTGTGAAGATTATCAATTTTCGAGTTATTTGGATTATATAAATGAAAACAAATTTGTAAATAAAGATATAATTAAGTTAGTATTTGATACTAATAAATTGGATTTAAGTTTATATAAGGAATTACATCTTGGAAAAAGATATTATTTTTCGGATTACAATAATGCTACAGAAGAAAATGTACAAGAAATTTTACAAGAAATTGAAAGAATGTATGGCCAAAATATAGAAAATTTATTAAAGAAAGAGCATCTTGTATATAAAATTGTGCTAGAAATAAAAGAAAGAATTCCAAATATATCAAATCTACAAATTTCGAAAACTTTAGGAATAAATAAAAATATAATATATAAGATATTAAAATAGAAAAAGGGGACTGTCCCCAATTTCTAAGAGAGTTGACATAAGTCAGAGAAAATAGTATAATAGACTTGTTCGATTAGCAAAGCTAATGTATAAAAAAATGGAGGTAAAAGATGTATAACCGGCAATATTTTGTTTTGTTTGGAAAGAAGCTGACAAAGGAGGATTTTTTAGAGGCAACTTCTGCATTTTTGGATGTGATATTGTCCAAAGAAGATGCTACTCTTGAAGTAGTTGAGGGCTCAACAATTAAAAATGCAGTTGTAAAGACTAACGAAGAAATTGTAGAGGAGGTTTTTGCACGGCTTGGACTTTCTTTTTCAAAGGAAGGAACGAGATATATAAGGGATATTGTTTTATATTATTTGGTAAACAAAGATAAAATGGTAAATATCAAAGTAGACGTACATCCGATTCTTTTTGAAAAGTATAATGTAGGATATGAAAAGCTTAGGGCTTGTATGAGAGAGGCAATAAAGTTTGCGATGGTAAAACCGACATCTCTTACAAAGAATCTTTTTGAAGACAGCATCAAGAAAAATAAAACAGTTCCGGCTAAAGAATTTATTGTGAAGGTACTTGACTTTTGTAAGTACTATGCAATCTCCCTAGAAAAGTGACTGATTTTACTAAAATTGCAGGCTAATTAGTACAGTTCTAGTAAACAATCGAAAAAACGAGGCATTCTATATGACAAAGTATAGAATGTCTCGTTTTGTGCCAATCTTTTGGACTAATTAAATATGAGGTTACTAGCTAAAGAGAGTAAAACTATTATCTTGTAACCTTTACTCTATAAAAAATTGTATAAATATTGAAAAAATGGAAAATTTAATATATAATTGCACAAAGCTTAAAAAGAACATAAAAAATTTAAAAGTAAAGGATATAAGAATGTTAATTACTTTAATTATTTTACTAATTTTATTTATAATTACTGGAGTTATTTCAGGCAACTTTTTGTTTAATCTTGCATTAAACCCCAAATCTTCTAAATCCATTTTTCTAAATAGAACTATTGACGAAGATGAAATAATTCTAAGAGAAAAAAATACTGATTGGATAAATAAAAATGCAGAAGAAGTATGTATTTTTAACAAAAAAATAAAATTATGTGGATATGAAATACAAAATAAAAAAGAAAGCAATATATGGGTTATTGGAGCACACGGATATACAGAAACAGCGTGCTCGATGGCTGGAGTTGCAAAGCAATTTTTGAATTATGGATATAATGTATTGCTTCCTGATTTAAGAGCTCACGGCAAAAGTGGTGGGAAGTACATTGGTATGGGCTGGCTAGATAGAATGGATTTAATAGAATGGATTAACTATCTTATAAATAAATATGGTCACATAAAAATAATACTATATGGTATTTCTATGGGAGCAGCCACTGTAATGATGGCTAGTGGAGAAAATTTGCCAAGCAATGTAAGGCTTGTAATTGAAGATTGTGGATATACATCTGTATGGGAAGAGTTTGCCGACAAGCTAAAAACTATATTTCATATACCTCAATTTCCTGCAATGTATAACGCAAATTTTATAACAAAAATAAGAGCAGGTTTTTCTTTAAAAAAAGCATCGTGTATAAAGCAACTAAAAAAGTGCAAAATACCAACACTATTTATACACGGAGATAAAGATAAATTTGTACCATTTTATATGTTAGACAAACTTTATGGTGTAGCAAATTGTCCAAAAGAAAAGCTTGTTATAAAAAATGCCGGACATACAGATGCACAGGCAGTAGAGCCACAAAAGTATTGGCACACAGTTAGAAAGTTTATTAAAAGGTATGTATAATTCAAGATTTTAAATTAAGGAGGTATTTTTAGAATGCAAAGATTAGATTATGCAATTTTATTTGCCACAAAAGCACACGATGGACAAAGGAGAAAAACCGACAATGTGGCTATGATATTCCATCCATTTACTGTTGGGATGTTGTTACAAAAGGAAGGTGCAGATGAAGATACAGTAATAGCTGGAATTTTACACGATGTTGTAGAAGATACAAAGTATACATTAGATGACATTGAAAATATATTTGGAAAAAATGTAAGAAATATTGTAGATGAGGTTACCGAGAATAAATCTCTTGAATGGAAAAAGAGAAAAGAAGAAGCAATAGAAAAAGTAAGAAACGCAAGTATACAGGGAAAAATGGTCGAATGTGCAGACAAAATTAACAATCTAGAATCATTATATGATTTGCTTCAAGAAAAAGGAGCAGAGGTATGGAAAAACTTTAATAAACCATATTCTGAACAAAAATGGTACTATACAGAAATGTATAAGGCAGTGGTAGACAACTCAGAAAATAACCAGTTTTTTGAAAGATACAAAAAAATACTAAATAAGGTATTTGAGATGTAGAAATTCAATATATGATAAAAAATGAACAAAAGTAAATTTAACTAAAAGGATTTATTCGGAAGTATTGCTTTAAATTTATATTAACAAGATAACATATTGAAAAGTAATAAAAATTTTTTTGTTAAATATATTTATGAATAAAATAGCAAGGAGAGAATAAAAAATGATTACTATTTCTAGAGATTTGATGGAACAAAAAATAGAGAAAATTAGTAGTAATATGCATAAAATAAAAGGAAAATTAACTCCAGAAACACCACCAATTTTTGTAGAACTACTTGGTACACCTAAAAGTGGAAAAACAACATTATTAAAGAATTTAAGAGGACTTTTTAGTAACAACAATATTGAAATATTTACTAGAAGGGAAACGGCAGAGTATAATCCAGTGGCTAAAGATGCGAGAGAATACAATCTATGGATGGTACTAGAATTATTTAGAAATTTATCAGAAGATATTTCAAATAAACAAGGTAAAATTGTAATTTACGACAGAGGTATTTTGGATAGATTAACTTGGCTAGAAAGGGCAGTTGAAACAGGGGAAATGTCCAAAGCAGAGTTTGATAAAATTAGAGCATTGTATGAACTAGAAACAATAAAAAATGGATATAGGCCAATAACATTAGGATTTATAACTACACCAGAACTAAGTGTACAAAGGAAAGGACAACCCGGACGAGCAGTAAATGTAGAAAATTTATCTGCGTACAATAGAATTCTATTAAGTGCACAAAATGAAATAGAAAAAAATTCGTTTACAAATAGTCTAACAAGAACAGATACATATCAAGGTAGACTAGAGGAATTTATATTAGATATATCTTCTCAGTTGACAGACGAAATAATAAATAGTCTAGAAATAGGAAAAAACAAGCAAGTTAAAAGTGTAAAAGAGAGTATAGGAGAAACTAGATAAGAATTAAAAAACAACAGAAAAGGAATGATAATAATGAAAACAGGAAAATTATTTGTAATAGATGGAACAGATGGAAGTGGAAAACAAACTCAGCTTCAAAAGTTAAAAGAAAGATTTACAAAAGAAGGAATTGAATATAAAGCAGTAAGTTTTCCAAATTATGATAGCCCATCATCAAGTTTAGTAAAAATGTATTTAGCAGGAGAATTTGGAACAGACTCACAAGCAATAAGCCCATACATAGCATCTACTTTTTTTGCAGTAGATAGATATGCAACATTTAAGAAAGATTATGAAGAATACTATAATAATGGTGGAATAATATTAGCAGATAGATATACAACCTCAAATATGGTGCATCAGGCAGGAAAAATAAAAGATGATAATGAAAGAGCAAAATTTTTAGACTGGTTATGGAATTTTGAGTTTGGATTATATGGACTACCAGTACCTACTAAAGTTATATTTTTAAATATGCCAACAGAATATGCACAAAAACTAATGAAAAATAGGGAAAATAAAATAACACATGAAGATAAAAAGGATATACACGAAAATAATACAGAGCATTTAAAGGCAGCCTATACAGAGGCGTGTAAATTAGTGAAAAAGTATGATTGGTGCGAAATACATTGTGTAGAAAATGACAGAATAAAAACTATTGAAGAAATACATGAAGAAGTGTTTAATACTGTAAAGAAATTTATATAGAGAAAGGATTGATAATTATGGGAAGAAGCGGTGGTGGAGGACGTTCTTCGGGAGGCTTTGGAGGTGGCCGTTCATCTGGTGGATTCTCAGGAGGAGGACGATCTTCAAGAGGAGGTTTCTCTGGTGGAGGATTTGGACATAGAAGCTCAGGTTCTTCATTTGGATTCTACCATAGACCTATGTATGGTGGCTGGGGGCCACGATACTACGGGAATGGTTGTGGCTGTGGTGGAGGAATAACTACAATTTTAATTTTATTCATATTACTATTGTTTTTGGACATTCCTAGTGGTTGTGTAATATTAGGATGTGCACCAGGGTGTATATCTGGGGATTCGGGGGATTATACTCAAACTGAATACACAAGTTCAACAAAGAGAGAACCTTTAGAAGGAGTTGTATCAAAAACAGATTGGTATGAAGACCAATTAGGCTGGATAAGTAGTGAGAATGTACTAATTGAAGGTTTAGAAGACTTTTATAAACAAACGGGAATTCAACCATATGTATTATTAGTAAAATATTCAGAAGATTTATGGAACGATGGCAACCTTGCCCCAACCCTAGCAGATGAATACTTAGAGCAAGTATATGAAGAAAAATTCTCAGACGAAGGACACTTTATATTTGCATACTTCCAATGTGCAAATGATTCAAAACAAGAAATGGAAGGAGAATTTAGGTATTTAGGGGGATATAGCACAGACACAATTATGGATAATGAAGCAATAAGAATTTTGTGGGGGTATTTTGAAAACAACTACTATAACACTTCATTAACTATAGAAGAAATGATATCAAATACATTTTCACAAACAGGAAATAGTATAATGCAAAATTCGGAGAAGAATCAATCTAAGGCACCGATGATAATATCTATAATACTTATTTCAATTTTAGTTATTGTATTTATATTTGCATTAGTAAAAAACAAAGTAAATAAAAACAAAGGAAATACAGGAAAACCACCAGATATAATAATTGAAAAAGATACAAATAGCAAGAATTAATGGACAAAGGATATATTCCTTTGCCCATTATACTAATCTAGAGGGTTAGGTTTAGCAACCATATCATCTGTTACAGTATTTTTTTCTAATTCGTATTGGTAAATAACTTTACCATTTTCATCACAACATTCTTCAATTAATTTAGTATCCTTATTTATTTTTGTTTCATAATTATTATGATTAATAACATAGCAATTATCTTCTAGTAAGATTGGTGATATAATATGACTCATCATTATTTTAGAAAAATAATTTTCTTCGCTATAAGAGTCTAGTATAGCAAACTCATAAGTTGAAACAAAATCTAAATTAATATCAGTGCTAGAAAGATTTCCCTCCTCATCTACGGAAATTGTTTCACCTGTATTTTTATCAAACCATACAGTCAAGTGTAAAGTATCATCAAAATAAATTTTTTCGAGATAAATATTATCTTTCATGAGAATTTCTTCTGTAACTAAATTTACATTTTCACTACCAAAAGGTATCTTTTCAGTAAGAGAGTAATTATTTAAATCTGCGAGAAAATCTTGATTCGATTCTTGAATTTCTTTGAGTATACTATAGTTTCGAATTAAGTTAACAGCAATTAAAATTACTAAAATAATTAAAATAATAAAAATACCAATAATAACTTTCTTTTTCATAAATTTACACTCTCCTTTATAAAAAAATATATATATTTATATTATACCATTTTGTAAAAAAATATCAATATGTAAAAATATGAATTTTTTCGTTTTTAAAACACTTGTAATTACAACGAAAAATATGTATAATAATAAAGACTGTTTACGGGAAAATAAGAGCGAAAGTTGAAAAAATTTAATTTTTTTTAAATTGATTCGTTCCTAAAGAAAGGAAAGTGGTTTAACATGGCAAAAGTAAGTAAAGAAGAACTATTGCATATTGCAAACTTAGCAGACTTAAATATTAAAGAAGATGAAATAGATAATTACTTAAAAAATCTTCAAGATATATTAAACTTTGCAAATATAGTAAATAATGCAAACACAGATGGATTAGGAGAAACAATAGGTGAAAACGACCAATGTAACGTATTTAGAAAAGATGAAGTAAAAGAGTTTAAAGATAATGAACTTTTGCTAGCAAATGCAAAAGAGCAAGAAAGAAATATGTTTAAGATACCTAAGGTAATACAATAGGAAGAGGTTTCTAACCAGATTTTAATACTTAGAGAAAGGAATGGTTATAAAATGGACATTACAAATTTAACAGTACATGAGCTTCAGGAAAAATTAGCAAAGCAAGAACTTACAAGCGAAGAAATTGTACAAGCTTATGTAAATAGAATAAATGCTAAAGAAAAAGACGTAAAAGCATTTGTTACTACATTGTGTGATGAAGCTTTAAAAGAAGCAAAAGAGATAGACGAAAAAAGAAAAAATGGAGAAAAATTATCTAGCTTAGCAGGTATTCCTATAGGAATAAAAGACAATATGTGCACAAAAGGTGTAAAAACTACTTGCAGTTCTAGAATGCTAGAAAATTTTGTTGCACCATACAATGCTACAGTAGTAGAAAAATTAAATGAAGAAAACCTAATAGATTTAGGAAAATTAAATATGGACGAGTTTGCAATGGGAGCATCAACAGAGTATTCATACTTTAAGAAAACTTGTAATCCATGGAATTTAAAAACAGTGCCAGGTGGTTCATCAGGAGGAAGCGCAGCAGCAGTTGCAGCAAATTTAGTACCATGGGCACTTGGAAGCGATACAGGAGGCTCAATTCGTCAACCATCGTCTTTTTGTGGAGTTGTTGGTTTAAAACCAACTTATGGTCTAGTATCAAGATATGGACTAGTTGCATTCGCATCATCACTTGACCAAATAGGACCTATTACAAAAGATGTAAGGGACTCTGCAATGCTATTAAACATAATAGCAGGACATGATGAAAGAGATACAACTTCATACAATATGCAAAAAAAGGATTATACAAAAACTTTAAATGGCAATGTTAAAGGACTAAAAATAGGTATTCCAAAAGAATACTTTGGAGAAGGTATAAACGAAGAAGTTAAAGCAAAATTAGAAGAGGCAATAGAAACTTACAAAAAGTTAGGAGCCGAAGTCGAAGAATTTTCATTAGACATTGCTCAGTATGCCTTAGCAACTTACTATATAATAGCGTGTGCAGAAGCAAGCTCAAACTTAGGAAGATTTGATGGAATAAGATACGGCTATAGAACAGAAAACTATACAAATTTAAAAGAGTTGTATAAAAATTCAAGAAGTGAAGGATTTGGACCAGAGGTAAAAAGAAGAATTATACTAGGTACGTATGTATTATCTTCTGGATACTATGATGCATATTACAAAAAAGCACAACAAGTTCGTACTCTAGTAAAGAAAGAATTTGACAAAGCATTTGAAAAATATGATGTACTATTAACACCAACTTCACCAACAGTGGCATTTGAAATGGGAACAAGGTCAGAGAATCCATTAGAAATGTACTTAGCAGATATTTGTACAGTATCTGTAAATATAGCAGGACTTCCTGGAATTTCAATCCCTTGTGGAGTAAATGGGGATAATATGCCTATAGGAATGCAGTTAATTGGAAATAAATTTGAGGAAGAAAAAATACTAAATGCAGCATATACATTTGAGCAGGAATACAAGTTTAGAGAGAAATATCAGCCAGAGTTTAAAGGATAAGGAGGACAAGCAATGGTAAACACAGATTATGAAGCAGTAATGGGCTTAGAGGTTCATGCAGAACTTGCAACTAAAACAAAAATATTTTGTAGTTGCTCTACAAAATTTGGAGCAGAGCCAAACACACAAGTGTGCCCAATATGTATGGCAATGCCAGGAACATTACCAGTATTAAATGAAAAAGTAGTGGAGTATGCTGTAAAAGCAGGTTTGGCTACAAATTGTACAATATCAAAAGATAGTAAGAATGATAGAAAAAATTATTTTTATCCAGATACACCAAGAGCATACCAGATATCACAATATGATAAACCACTTTGTGAACATGGATATATAGAAATAGAAGATGATGAAGGAAACCCTAAAAAAATAGGAATTACAAGAATTCACATCGAAGATGATGCAGGAAAGCTAAATCACAATGAATTTGGTGGAGGAAGCCTAGTGGACTTAAACAGAGCAGGTGTACCACTTATAGAAATAGTTTCAGAGCCAGATTTAAGAACAGCTGGAGAAGTTGATAGATACTTAAAAAAATTAAAGTCAATACTAGAATATATAGAAGTATCAGACTGCAAAATGCAAGAGGGTTCATTTAGAGCAGATGTTAACGTATCTGTACGTAAAAAAGGAGAAACAAAATTTGGCACAAGAACAGAAACAAAAAATATGAGCTCATTTAGGGCAATTACAAGAGAAATAGAATATGAAACAAATAGACAGATAGAAATATTAGAAAATGGTGGTAAGGTAGAACAGGAAACATTAAGATGGGACGAAGTTTCAGGTAAAACATTTTCTATGAGAAATAAGGAAGATGCACAAGATTATAGATATTTCCCAGAACCAGACTTAGTAGCAATTAGATTATCTGATGAATATATAGAAAATATAAGAAAGAACTTGCCAGAAATGCCAGAAAGCAGAAAAGCTAGATATATGAGCGAATTTAAGCTATCTGAAAAAGATGCAAGACTTTTAACTGCTTCTAAATATTTATCAAATATGTTTGAAGATGCAGAAAAAATATGTGGTAATGCAAAGGCAGTAGCAAACTGGTTACTTTCAGATGTATCAAGAATATTGAATGAAAAGGAAGAAGAGCCAGATGCAATTCCATTTAAAGCAGAACACTTAGCAAAATTAGTTGAGTTAATAGATAAAGGAACAATCAGCTCTGCAATAGGAAAGAAAGTTGTAGAAGAATTGTTTGAAAATCCAAAAGACCCAGAAGAAATAATAAAAGAAAAGGGTTGGCTCCAAATATCTGACGAGGGTGCTATAAAAGAAGTAGTAGATAAAATTATAGCAAATAATCCTCAATCAGTAGCAGACTATAAAGCAGGAAAAGATAGAGCACTAGGATTTTTAGTAGGACAAGCAATGAAAGAGACAAAGGGAAAAGCAAATCCTCAAATGCTAAATAAGATGTTTTTGGAGATATTGAGTAAATAATAAAAGAATTTATAGTATAATTAAGATAGGCAGTATATATATAATTTATTTATGTTTTCGACCCCCAACATCGAACAAGTTGTATGGACTTCGCAAAATGCTCAGTCTAACAACTTGTACTTTGTTGGTTCCCACCTTAAGCACTCCAACATAAATAAATTATATATAATACTGCCTATCTTTTATTTTAATACAATTTCACTATAAATTATTTTCAAATGTCAATTTTTGTCGAACTTTGACATACGATTTTGCTTGCAAAATCACATAATCTGTGCTTTAATATATATTGTAATTGCATCAAATGCTAAATATTATTAGAAAATCTAAAAAGTTTTAATCAAACTTAATTACAATCATATACTTTTATAAAAATCTATGTCACCCCTATATAAATATTAGTATATTCCTCTTGATAATACGGAGCATAAAATTTGTAGACAAATAAAATTTAACTTGAATAAATTTTTAATTTCAAAATTTGATTAGAAAGGAGTTCGCTTTTTGCATTGATGCAATTATAATTACATGAACATAAGCCTACAAAACTTGGACAAAAGAGGTATACTCATTACTGTCCAAGTTTTGTATTTGCTCTATGAAAAAATAAGTGATAATTTTCAAAACTATACATATTTTTGAAAATTGCCTTAACGCATTTCTTTTTTTATTGTATCTATACCAATAGAGCAAATGCACAAAAAAGCAATATAAAATAAAGTGGTTCTAAATAAACTTATTCCTATGTAAAATAAATCAAAATTATGTATAGAGTGATATAAACTTAAAATAAAAGTAGAAATAAGTAAAAGCACAAAACAGATTTTAAACCCTGTATATAAAACCTTAATAACAGAATTATTTATACCTTTAAGTTTTGATAATACAAGTTTCATAGCATCATTCCTCCAACAAATAGATTTAAAATACAAAATAATAAAATAAACAGCAATTTACTTTATGTTAACATATATAGTGCAAAAAATCAAAGGAAATATTATCCATAAAATTATAAATTATTAAACAGAAATTTCAACGAAAAAAATGGACAAAGGGAAATAAAATCCTTTGTCCATAATAAAAAACTGTGCACAATTTTTTATTACATAGTAAAAATCTATGCATTCATAGCATTTAATTTTTTAGCTAAGTTAGATTTCTTTCTAGCAGCTGTATTTTTAACAATAACACCTTTTGTACAAGCTTGATCTATTTTCTTTGTTGCTACTGAAAATAATTTTGTAGCTTCTTCAACATTATTATTTGATACAGCTTCTTCAAATCTTTTTACAGCTGTTTTATATTCTGATTTAATCATGTTATTTCTTAAAGTTTTCTTCTCAATAACATTAACTCTTTTTATAGCTGATTTTATATTTGGCATATTTTGCACCTCCCTTTAAGCAACGTAAAATATAACGTATATTATTGTATCACGAAAATGGCTATTTGGCAAGACTTTTGCTAAAATAATTTACTTTTTACTAGTTATGACTTGCAAAATTGACAAATACAATATATAATATAATCACATTACTAAAGAACAACAATAATTGGAAGGAGAGATTGTTATGAATATTAAAATAACAAGCAAAGAATTAGAAGCTACAGAAGCAATAAAGGATTATATTGAAAAAAAATCAGAAAGATTAGTAAAATATTTTGGTGAGGAATTTGATGTTTATGCAACAATAAAAACAGAAGGAAATAATAAAGTTGCAGAAATGAGCATCAAAGCAGATACAGAAGACTTTAGATCAGTAACAGCACATAAAGACTTATATGCTGCTATAGATAAAGATATTGATATATTAGAAGGTCAAGTAAGAAAAATGAAAACAAAAAAAGACAAACAAAATATGACTGAATCTATAAGAGCAAAACAAGCAGTAAATGCAGAAGATACAGAGGTTACAAACGAAATAGTAAAAGTTTTATATTATGATATAAAACCTATGACACCAGAAGATGCAAAATTAAAACTTCAAGAACAACCACAAAATAGATTTTTAACATTTATAGACGTAGATACAGGAAAAACAAATGTAATTTACAGATTAAAAGATAATAAAAACTTTGGTTTAGTAGAGCCAGAGGGCTAGTAGAGGAGGACTTGCAAGAAATGCAAGTCCTTTTTTGGAATAAGAATACAAAATAATAAGTAAAGATTTCGAGTTTTGTAATTCTAAAATCTATTATATTTGCTAATAAAAACCAGACACGGTAGCAATCAAAAATTGCAACCTAAGTACCCCAGAACATTGTTGTCTAAGACAATAAAAGAAACCTTTTTAAAAATAAATTCTAAAAAGATTTCTTCTTTACGTGAATAAGTAAAATATATAAGTATACTAAAATGTAATAAACTAATATTTTTTACTAATATAAATCATCACGCAATAACTATTTCATTTGGCTTTCAGCTTGTTGTATTAACTTTCTAACCATTTGTCCACCTATTTTACCTGCATCTCTAGCTGATATATCTCCATTATAACCTTGTTTTAAGTTAACACCAACTTCTGAAGCTACCTCGTATTTGAATTTGTCTAAAGCTTCTCTAGCTTCTGGAACAACTTTTGAATTGCTGTTTGAATATGCCATTATCATTCACCTCCTAGAATGTGATAATTTTATTTTGTACATCTGAAAAAGTATAAGTACTTTTTCATTAAATATGATGTGCAATATTCTTTAAAATAAACTGGAAATTTTTGAGAAAAATATTGATTAGAAAAAATTAAATGGTATAATATTATTTCAAATGCAAAAGATAAAAATAAATTAAAATTTTTATGTATTAGCAAAGGCCATAATTTCAAGCTATGTAAAATAAAAAATGTATAACAAGGAAAGGAGATATATTATAATAATTATAATATAAATAAAAAATATGTATAAACTAATAGCAATAGATTTGGACGGAACACTTTTAAATTCATATGGTTTAATATCAGAAGAAAATAAAAAAGCAATAAAAAAAGCACAAGAAGAAGGAGCAAATGTAGTATTATCCTCTGGAAGGTCTACAAGTTCTGTAAAAAATTTAGCAGAGGAATTAGGTGGAAATAAATATATAATTTGTGGTAATGGTTCTTTAATATATGATTTACAAAAAGAAGAAATAATATACGATAAATTTATAGATAAAAATAAAGTATTGCAAATTATACAAATATGTGAGCAAAATAGTATTTACTATAACATATACACAGAAAATATGGTTATAGCAAAAACATTGGACAATAATGTATTATTCTATCATCAAGAAAATGCAAATAAACCGGATGCAAAAAAAACAAAAATAAATTTAGTTCAAAATATATATGAATATGTAAGTAATTTGCAAGATAGCAATATTTTAAAATTTACAATCAGCGATAAAAGTAGTATCATATTTAATAGTATTATAAAAAAATTAAGAAATATAAAAAATATAGATGTATTAGATGTAGCACATATGTCTAGAAAAATAATAAAATCTGGTACAGAAGAAGTATCACTTGAATATTATTATACAGAAATAACAAGCGAGAATGTAGATAAATGGAATGCAATTAAGTGGCTTGCAGAACAATTACAAATAAATAAAGAAGATATAATGGCAATAGGAGACAACATAAATGACAAAATGATGATAGAAAATGCAGGAATGGGTGTAGCAATGGGTAATAGTGATCCAGCTGTAAAAGAAGTGGCTGATAAAGTAGTAGCAAACAACAACGAAAACGGAGTAGCAGAAGCAATAATGGCACTTTAGGGGACAGGCTCTTTTGCGACAAACGTGTCGGGTTAGGGGACAGGCTCTTTTGCGACAAACGTGTCGGGTTTTGGGACAGGCCTGAATGAATATTTTTTTTAAAATTACACAAACTATAATAAGCCAAAACTTATTTAGGAGGTGTATTTTTTTATGCTAAATGATTCGTATGCAAAAAGTGAAAATAATAGAAATGAGATTAAAGAGAATAATGCTAATACAACAAATAAAACTTTACAGGAAAGTGAATTAACAAAAAATATTGAGAAAAATGAAGAAATGGAGGATGTTACAAAATATGGCGAATTTGTTTCTTCATATTTCGCTTGGCTTACACCAGAAAGACAAAAGAAAAGAGCAAAAGAAATAGATGAGATGACGAAATGATTCAATTCTTATTTCAAAAAGATAGACAAAAATTGCCTCAAGATAGGAATTTATCTTGGGGATTTTTATTCGCTAAGATAAAAAAATTTAAAAAAACTATTGACATTACAAAAAATGGTAGTATAATATTATTGTAGGTCAAAGAAAGTCAAAGTCAAAAACAAAGAATGCAAAATGAAATACGCGAAAACAAAGAACCATAAAAGGCCTAAACAAAAGACATATTTAAGCAAACAAGGAAGTGATTAGATGAGAATGTCAGATATGATAGAGGAATTTATAAAAGAACTTTTTGATGATGACGACTATATAGAAATACAAAGAAACGATTTAGCAGAGCATTTTAATTGTGTGCCATCGCAAATAAATTATGTTATATCAACAAGATTTAAGCCATCTCAGGGCTACTATGTGGAAAGCAAAAGAGGTGGCGGAGGTCATATAAGCATTAGAAAAATAAATACTACAAAAAGTAATTACTTAATGCATACAATATCAAGCATTGGAGACAAACTTACTTCACAGGAGGTTGATATATTTTTAAGCAATTTTCTATCATATGGTGTTGTAACAGAAAAAGAAGCAAAGCTTTTAAAGGTGGCAACAAGCGACAATGTATTAAATGTACCACAAAATACAAAAGACGAACTACGAGCACGAATCTTTAAAAATATGCTTATCAACTTAGTGGAAGATTGACGTAAGTAAAGTGCTGAAGAAAACAAAAATAATGCAATGGCTAGAGCACAAAGGGTGGAATACTATCATTAAGTAAAGAACTGAACCGATTCTGCCTGTAAACTGTATTAGCATAAATATAGTGAAAAGTTGATAAGCAAAGAGCTAAATTTGATATAACAACTAAAAATAACAAAAGAAAATGTTTAACATATATAAAATAAAGAAATATAAAAGAATATAATTTAGATAGGAGTTGATTTTTATGATGTGTCAAAATTGTGGAAAAAATGAAGTAACTTTTAAATATACTCAGGTTATAAATGGCGTAAAAAAGGAGTTAAATCTTTGCGATAATTGCGCAAGAGAATTAGGATTTAAAGATATAAATTTTAATATGCCAATTAGCTTTTCTAGCTTTTTAAGTGATTTCTTTAACGATTATAGTGACAACTTATTACCAAGCTTTATGGGAAACCAAGCAAAAGAGTGCAGTGGCTGTGGTACTACATTTGATGATTTTATAAATAGTGGAGAGTTTGGTTGCAGTGAATGTTATAACATATTTGAAGATAGAATTTCTCCAATCTTAAAGAATTTGCAGGGGGCAAATAGATACATTGGAAGAGGCTATAGAGAGATTGCACCAAGTGCAGACAATGAAGAAAAAGCTAGCAAAAATGTAGAAAAGAAAGAAAAAAAGGAATCAAAACTAGAAAAATTGCAAAAGGATTTACAAAAAGCAATAAAAGATGAAAGGTATGAAGATGCTGCTAAAATCCGTGACGAGATAAAAGCAATAGAAACTACTAAAGCATCTAAAACTAAGAAAAACGAAAATAAAGAAAATAAGAAAGAAGAATAATTTCTAAGATTAAGACTAAAAAGTATTAGCCAAAATCTACTTAATAAAAGAGGCTAAAGGTTGGAAAAAAATATTTTTTACCAGGTTTAAGCCTTGAGAAAGGAATGAGAATAAAATGGCAAATTGGTATTTACAAAATGGAAAAGAATCAGATGTTGTAGTAAGTTCAAGAGTTAGGCTATCTAGAAATCTAAATGGGTTTAATTTCCTAAATAGATGTTCTAAAGAAAAGCAAGAAGAAATTTTAGAAAAAATAAAGGAAATTGTACCAAGTTTAGGATATGGCCTTAAATTTATAAAATTAGATGACTTAGACGAAGTTACTAAACTTAGCTTAGTTGAAAAAAATTTAATAAGTCCAGAATTTACAGTAAAAAATAAAAACGTGAAAGCAATTATAATAAATGACGAAGAGAACATCAGCATTATGCTAAATGAAGATGACCATATAAAAATACAAGTATTTAGCACAGGTCAAGAATTAGATAACCTAATGAGTTTAATAGTTGAAATTGATGAAAAACTAGGTGAAATGGTTGAATATGCATATAACAAAAACTTTGGATATTTAACAGCATCACCAGTAGATATTGGTACAGGAATGAAAGCATCTGTAATAGTACATTTGCCAGCACTAACACTTACAGGAAACTTATCGAAAGTCCTAAGAATAGTTAACAACTTTGGACTCAGCATTAAAGGAGTATATGGTGAGGGCTCACAAAATTATGGAGACTTGTATCAAATATCAAATAATCAAACAATAGGTATAACAGAAAAAGAAATAATAGCAAATGTAAAAAATATTACAGAGAAAATAATAGAGCAAGAAAGAACTGCCAGAAAGTACTTATGCAAAAACGAGTTAGAATTACGAGACATTGTATATAGAGCATTCGGTGTACTTACATTCGCAAGCAAACTAGGAACAGAAGAATGTAGAAAACTTTTATCAGAAGTAAAAATGGGAGTGGACCTAGGAATACTTAACGAAATAGATGATGGCAAAGTAAGAAAACTAGAACTATATACTAAACCGGGCAACTTGCAGAAGTACGTAGGCAAAACATTAGACGGCTATGAAAGAGAAATAAAAAGAGCAGAAATAGTGAAACAAATAGTAAAATAAAATTTGCAAAAGGGGACGGGCCTAAATTGTAAAAGAGGTTACATAATTCACAAAACTAAGGTGAATAATATAAAATATGCAAAATTTAAAAAATATATGTGCGTGAAAAAGTAGCCTGTCTCTAAGAAAATTTGAAAAAATTTACAATTTAAGCCCGTCCCCTTTTGCAAAAAAAGGAGTGTGAAAAATTATGATGTATAAATTTACTGCTAGAGCTGAAAAAGCAATAGAAATAGCAAATGATATAGCAATGGAGTTAGGGCATAAATATATTGGAACAGAACATATACTTTATGGCTTGTGCAAAGAGGGCACAGGAATAGCAAGCAAAGTGTTGGAAAACCAAAACATAACAGATGAAGATATTTTGCAAGAAATAGAAATGCTTATTGGCACAGGCGAAGCAATAGATGATAGAGAAACTCTAGGATTTACTCCTAGAAGCAAAAGAGTAATAGAAAATGCCTTTATAGAGGCAAGAAAGCTAGGCTCTGAATATATTGGAACAGAGCATTTGCTTATAGGAATTATGCGTGAGGGAGATAGTGTTGCAGTTAGAATTATGATGGATTTAGGCATAGATCCAAGAAAACTATACAATGAAATAGTGAAAGTAATAAATGAAGATGAGGCAGATGCAAATTCTAATAGAGTTACAGACAAAAATTCAGGCAGTTTTAACTCAACACCAACTTTAAACCAATTTGGTTCAGACCTAACAAAACAAGCAAGAGAAGGAAAATTAGACCCTGTTATAGGTAGAAAAACTGAAATTGATAGAGTTACACAAATTTTATCAAGAAGAACAAAAAATAACCCTTGTTTAATTGGTGAACCAGGTGTTGGTAAAACAGCAGTAGTAGAAGGATTGGCCGAAAAAATAGTAGCTGACGATGTACCAGAAATGCTAAAAAATAAAAGAGTTGTAACACTTGATATATCTGGTATGGTAGCAGGTGCTAAGTATAGAGGCGACTTTGAGGAAAGAATTAAAAAATGCTTGGCAGAAGTAAAAAAAGCTGGAGATGTAATACTATTTATAGATGAAATTCATACAATAGTTGGTGCTGGTTCTGCAGAGGGTGCAGTAGATGCAGCAAATATTTTAAAACCACTTCTTGCAAGAGGAGAGGTACAAGTAATTGGTGCAACAACCTTAAACGAATATAGAAAATATATTGAAAAAGATAGCGCACTAGAAAGAAGATTTAGTCCAGTACAAGTTGGAGAGCCTACAAATGAAGAAACTATAAAAATCCTAGAAGGTTTAAGAGATAAATACGAGGCTCATCATAATGTAAAAATTACAGAAGAGGCAATAAAAGCAGCAGTAGAGTTATCTGTTAGATATATAAATGATAGATTTTTACCAGATAAAGCAATAGACTTAATAGATGAAGCAGCATCTAGGGTAAAAATGAAAACATACACAATGCCAGATAATATAAAAGAATTAGAGGAAAAAATTGAGGCAATAAATAGAGAAAAAGAAGAGGCAATTCGTGTACAAGACTTCGAAAAAGCTGCTACATTAAGGGATAAAGTAAATGCAGAAAAAGAAAAACTAGAAAAAGAAAAGAAAAAATGGCAAAGCAAAAACAGTAAAAATGTTATGAGCCTTACAGAAGAAGACATTGCCGAAGTTATTGCAAGTTGGACAGGAATACCTGTAAATAAAATTACGCAAGATGAAAATGAAAAACTAAAACATTTGGAAGAAACACTACATAAAAGAGTAATTGGACAAAACGAAGCCGTTGAAGCAGTAAGCAAAGCAATAAGAAGAGGTAGAGTTGGGCTAAAAGACCCAAACAGACCAATAGGCTCGTTCCTATTCTTAGGACCAACAGGTGTTGGTAAAACAGAGCTATCAAAAGCCTTAGCAGAAGCTTTATTTGGTAACGAATCAGCTATGATAAGGGTAGATATGTCTGAATATATGGAACCACATTCTGTAGCAAAACTTATAGGTTCGCCTCCAGGATATGTTGGCTATGACGAGGGTGGACAACTAACAGAAAAAATAAGAAGAAAACCATATTCAGTTATACTATTTGATGAAATTGAAAAAGCACACCCAGATGTAATGAATATGTTACTTCAAATGCTAGATGATGGTAGACTAACAGATGCACAAGGAAGAACAGTAAACTTCAAAAATACAGTAATAATAATGACATCAAATGTAGGTGCAAGAGCTATAACAGACAAAAACGTACTTGGCTTTAGTAACAATGCAGGAGATGGCAAGCAAGAACAAGAAAAAGAATACGAAAATATAAAGAAAGATGTAATGGCAGAACTAAAAAAACAATTTAGACCAGAATTTATAAACCGTATAGATGATATAATAGTATTCCACAAATTAACTGATGACGATATAGGCAAAATTATAGAAATAATGCTAAAACAAGTAAAAGAAAGATTAAGTGAGCAGGAATATGATGTGGAAATAGATAAATCTGTAAAAGATTTAGTTGCTAAAAAAGGTATAGACGCAAACTATGGTGCAAGACCATTAAAAAGAGCTATTCAAAGCAATGTAGAAGATAAAATTGCAGAAGCAATACTTGATGAAAAAATTATACCACATAAAAAAGCAAAGATTTATGCAGAAAATGATGAAATTAAAGTAGAGTAGAAAACGTGGACAAAGGGTTGTAATTCCTTTTGCCCAAGTTTTTTATGTCGACTCATTTGCAAAAGAAGACGGGCTTAAATTGTAAATTTTGCAGGATAAAAGATAATGCTTGTTTCTGATTGACATAATTCGAGAATTATTGTATACTATAAGAACGTGTAACAAAAATTAAAGTTAATAGTTGAGGTGCAATTAAAATAATGAAAGTAGAAGAATTTATAAATATATTAAAAAAGCTACAAACAATAGGAGTAGATGTATCAAAGTTAGTAGCAAAAGATACAATAGAAACATTAGCAAAGAAATCAGGAATAAATAGAGAAAAATTGGAAGAAATAGGATTAGACTCGACATTGAAAATTGGAAATCAAAAGACCCGTATAGGCCAAGCATATAGAGGAAAAGGAACTAACAAACCACCAACGAAAGAGCAAGTAGAAGAATTAGTAAAGCTAGGGGTTAGTTTAGAAAAACAAGAACATACAGTGCAGGAGTTTATAAATATATTAAAAAAACTACAAACAATAGGAGTAGATGTATCAAAGTTAGTAGCAAGAGATACAATAGAAACATTGGCAGGAAAATCAGGAATAAGTAGTGAAAAATTGGAAAAAACTGGGTTAGATCCGACACTGAGAATAGGAAATAAAAAGACAACTATAGTTCAAGCATATAGAGGACAAGGAACTAACAAACCACCAACAAAAAAGCAAGTAGAAGAATTAGCAAAATTAGGTATTAGTTTAGAACGTAAAAGAATAACAGGCAAAAAGATAGCGAAAGCTTCAATTATTTCATTGACAAAACAAAAAATGAAGATAGAAGAATTTATAAATATATTAAAAACATTACAAACAATAGGAGTAGATGTATCTAAAATTGTGAGGAATGATACAATAGAAACATTAGCAAAGAAATCAGGAATAAGTAAAGAAAAATTGGAAGAAATAGGACTAGCCCCAATGCTAAAGATAGGATTAAAAAGAACAACTATAGTCCAAGCATATAGAGGAAAAGGAAATAGCAAACCACCAACACAAGAGCAAATAGAA
>CALXWT010000021.1 GCA_944392445.1 uncultured Clostridia bacterium | reverse complement strand
ATATTATGTCGAATAAGGAGGATGTTCTATGGAAGAGAAAAAATCAAACGGCTTAGGAATTGCTTCATTAGTTTTAGGTATTGTATCTATCGTATTTAGTTTTATTGGTTTATCTACAATAGGACTAATTGTAGGTATCGTAGGTATAGTACTTGGAGTAATGGCTAGAAAGAAAAACCCAACAGGTATGGCTAAAGCTGGTTTAGTTTGTTCTATAATAGGTACAGTTTTATGTGCCCTAATGTTTATAGCTTGTGTTGCTTGTGTTGGAGCACTTGGAACAGCTAGTTCATTAATGTATTAATTTTGAAAGGTTAATATATAAATTTATAAAGGTAAGCAATTTATTTGTTTACCTAATTTTTATATACTTATAATCATGGAGGAATTCTTATGTTACCATATATAAATATTTTTGGCTTTGAACTAGCAACTTATGGAGTAATTATATTTATTGGAGTAGTTATTGGTTCAATTTTAGCTATTCAATATTTTTCTAAATTTTTTGATATTAAAAAAGAAGACCTTTTTTATGCTATTCTTTATAGTATAATTGGTGTTATTATAGGTGCAAAACTTTTATACATCATTACTAATATACCTTTCTTAATAGCAAACTATAATAATTTAGATTTGTTAGATACTATTACTCAAATGCTAAAGGGAGGTTTTGTATTCTATGGAGGCTTAATTGGAGGTGTATTAGGTGTATTTATATACGCAAAGCAATTTAAAATATCTTTTAAATCTTTATGCTTAATACTAATCCCTATAGTTCCATTAGTACACTCTATAGGAAGAATCGGTTGCTTGTGTGCAGGTTGTTGTTATGGCATGGAATATCAAGGATTCGGTGCAATCACATTTCACAATTCGGTCATCGCCCCAAATGATGTTCCACTATTTCCTATGCAAATAGTAGAATCTATATGTCTCTTAATAATATTTGTAATTCTTTTAGTTACTTATAAAAAATTTTTAGGAACATATAAAACAGTTGGATTATATTGTGTATTATATGGATTTGTAAGATTTGTATTAGAATTCTTTAGAGGGGATTTAATACGAGGAATATTCTTTGGATTATCTACTTCCCAGTGGATTAGTATTGCATTAGTTATAGTAGGAATTGTAATTTTTATAAACGCAACAAAAAAGAAAAATGTTGAGACTATTAGTCAATAATAACGTTTAAAAAAAGTATAAAAATATGGAATGGAGAGTGATTTGAGTATAGAAATTCTAAGAAAATTTTGGTAGGGAATCTCAAATCCTTTTGAGGGTGCTACCAAAATTTTTTATAGAATTTCTACGAAAATCAGCTCGACCGACATATTTGAAATACTTTTTTTAAACGTTATTATTGACTATATTTATGGACAAGAGTGACTACTTCCTTTTGTCCACGATTTTTTATTCTTTATTACTCATTTCTTCTAATTTTAATAATGCTTCCCATCTTCTATCTACTTCATTTTGGAATTCTTCTATCATCCATTCGTTTCCTGGTTTAAATAAATGTTTGAAACGTCTTTGTGGTTTTAAGAATTCTTCTACCGGAAGCTTTTTAGCTGGTTTGTAGTTTATTTTGTATTTTCCATTTTCTATTTCATATAATGGCCAATAACAAGTTTCTACCGCTAATTTGTTTATTTGCATTAAATCTTCTGTTGGGTATCCCCATCCTCTTGGGCATGGAGCAAGTACATTTAAAAATGTAGGTCCCTCTGTGTAAATTGCTTTTTCTGCTTTTTCATATAAATCTTTGAAGTTTAAATATGCAGCTGTTTGAGCAACATAAGGTAAATGATGTGCTTCCATAATTTCTGTTAAATCTTTTCTAGATTGCATTTTGCCAGGTATAACGCTTCCTGCTGGGCTTGTTGTCGTATCTGCAAATCTTGGTGTTGCCGATGAACGTTGAATACCAGTATTCATGTATGCTCCGTTATCGTAGCAAACATATGTCATATCATGGCCTCTTTCCATTGCTCCAGATAAACTTTGAATACCAATATCATAAGTTCCACCATCTCCACCAAATGCTATAAATTTTGTATGCTCATCCTCTGGTAATTTTCCTTGTTTTTTCATTGATTTATATGCTGCTTCTACGCCTGATAAAGTTGCCCCAGCACACTCAAATGCTGTATGAATATATGAATCTGTCCATGCTGTATATGGATATATAAAGCTTGAAACTTCCATACAACCTGTAGCATTTGCTATAACTGCATGGTCTTCTGGTTTTAAAGCTCTTAAAATCATCCTTGCAACTGGTGGTGCACCACATCCTGCACACATTCTATGTCCTGATGTAAATCTTGATGGCTTGTCTGCCACTACTTCCTTTACATTATATGCCATTATTCATTACTCCTTTCTTAATCCAAGGTATCTATATGGATTCTCTATTTTTCCTTTTTTACTATCTTCCATCAAATCGTTGTATACTGATTCAATTTCTTTTGTAGTTGTATCTCTTCCACCTATACCATAAATATAGCTTGAAGTAGGTACATTTATTCCATTTACTTGCATTCCAGATGTAACATCTGTAAATAATGCTCCTCCTACGCCATTTAAAGAATCTGCTTTATCAAGAACTGCAACTGCTTTTACATGAGAAAGCACTTTTGCAATTTCTTCTGCTGGGAATGGTCTAAATACACGTATTTTTAATAATCCTGCTTTTATTCCTTTTTCTCTTAGAGAATCAACTACTTCTTTTGTAGTTCCTGCTGTTGAATTCATACAAACTATTGCAATTTCAGCATCATCTAGCTTGTATTCTTCAAATAAGCCATATTTTCTTCCTGTTAATCTTTCAAAATCTTTTGCTACATCTAATATAACTTGCTTTGCGTTACACATTGCTTCTGCTTGTTGATATTTGTGTTCAAATAAAAATGCTTGTAAGTCCATTGGTCCCATTGCTATTGGTTCTTTTTTATTTAATAAATAATGTGCTGGATGATATTCTCCAACAAATTCTTTTACTTTTGCATCTTCTAAAAGTTCTATATTTTCAATAGAATGAGATGTTATAAATCCATCTTGGCATACCATTAATGGAAGTAATACATCTTTATGCTCTGCAATTCTGTGAGCCATTAATAAATTATCATATGCTTCCTGATTTGTTTCAGAAAATAGCATAATCCAACCTGCATCTCTTACTCCCATTGCATCTGAATGGTCGTTGTGAATATTTAATGGTCCTGATACTGCTCTATTTACTAGAGACATTACTATAGGAAGTCTCATACTAGAAGCAATATATACCATCTCCCACATAAGTGATAATCCGTTTGCAGATGTAGCTGTCATAGCTCTAGCTCCTGCCGCTTCTGCTCCGATACATGCACTCATTGCACTATGCTCGCTCTCAACTGCAACAAATTCTGTATCTACTTGTCCATTATCCACAAATGTAGAAAAATATTGTGGAATCTCTGTTGATGGTGTTATTGGGAATGCTGCTACAACATCTGGGTTTATTTGTTTCATTGCTGTTGCAGCTGCTTCATTTCCACTTAAACGTTCTCTAATTCCCATTGTATCCTCTCCTTTTTATTTATTTTCTTTTATTTTTTTATTATTTTTCTTCTAAAAATCATTAGAAACGAGTTATTTATAATTCTTAAATTTGAAAAAGAAACGAGTATTGCTAGGCAAAATTTAGTAAAAAACCGGAGGCGTACTTTGTGTACGTCGAGGATTTTTTATCTAAATTTTAACAACGCAAGACGAAGTTTATTTTTCAAATTTTACTCCTCGCCTTCAACCTTCATAGTAATAGCTCCAAAAGGACAAACCTTTGCACATACTCCACAACCTTTACAATAATCGAAATTAAAGTCTGCTCTCTTTTGGTCTTTTCCTACTGGAATAGCATCTTCTGGGCAAACAGGGAAGCATAATCCACATTGAATACACTTTTCTGGAATATATACTGGTTTTACACTTCTCCAATCTCCTGTCTTAAATTCTCTTGCATTACCTGCTTCATATATATTTCCACCAATAGTCATTTTGCAAGCTGGTGTATCTTTATCTATGTTTGGCATAATTTATCTCCTTTCTTGTGTAATTTATTTTTGTTTTTATTATTTATTCGTTTTTATACATTTATATTGTTGTATAATTTTATTTTACTTCTTTAACTTCATTTAAAGCCATCTTTACTGCTTTCATATTTCCATCAATTACTTCAGGTTTCTTTGCAAATTTATGTTTAAAAGAACCCTCCATATCTTTTACAAACTCCTCCTCATTCATTATTCCACTTACTTTTACTATTGCTGCTAACATTGGAGTATTTGGGAAATATTTTCCAAGTGTTTCCATAGATACTTTTCTTGCATCTATTGTATATATCTTTCCTTTATGTCCTTTTAATAATTTTTTCAAATCTTCACCATTCTTAGTTGTATTTATTACTACTGCTCCATCCTCTTTTAATCCTGCTGTTACATCGACACTTTCTAGTAATGTGTCATCAACAACTACTACATAATCTGGTTCATAAATATTGCTATGGATTCTTATTGGTGAACTGCTTATTCTATTGTATGCAGTTATTGGTGCTCCCATTCTTTCTGGTCCATATTCAGGAAATCCTTGAATATATTTTCCAGTATTAAATGCTGCATCTGCTAGTAATAGTGATGCTGTTTTTGCACCTTGTCCACCTCTTCCATGCCATCTAATTTCTATCATGTCATTCATTTTCGAAAAACCTCCTTTACTTGTTTTTATAAACACTTAAAGTATATAACTTTAGGCAAACTTAGTCAAGAATTTCCGATTTTTTTTTAGCAAAAGGGGACGGGCCTATTTTGTAAATCCATTAACATAATCTTATCAAGGTATGGTTATATATTTTTTCTTTTGGTCTGAGTGCTTAAGGTGGGGACCAGCAAGTTACAGTCTGTAGAAAAATTACTCCTCAAGAAAAAACTAGTTTTTTCTTGAGGGTAGAATGTAGTAATGTACTATTGTAATTTTTTTACAGACTGTTACGCAGTTGGGGGCCGAAGACCAAAATAAAAAATATATAACCGTACTTCAATAAAGCTAATTATGTTAACAGATTTACAAAATAGGCCCGTCCCCAATTGCTAAAAAAGTTACTTTTATTTCTTAGTAGGAATTCTAATTACAACTTCTGTTCCTTTGCCAACCTTACTCTTAATATCAATACTTCCTTTGTTCTTGTCAAGTATTTCTTTTGCTATGGATAATCCTAAACCTGTACCACCAAGTTCTCTACTACGTGCTTTATCTACTCGGTAAAATCTCTCGAAAATTCTTTCAATGTCTTCTTCTGGTATTCCAATTCCATTGTCTATTATTTTTATATATGCATCATTGTACACAAATCCCACATATACTTTTATTACTCCATTATCTGGAGTATATTTTATAGCATTTGATAGTATATTAAGTACTACTCTTTCTATTCCGTCTTTATCTGCTACTACTGGTGGTACGCTAGCAGTAACAAAGCACTCTACGCTGTGTCCCTTTTTCTCTATTTCAAATCTTAGTTTTTCTTGACACTTCTTTACTAATTCACCTAAATCAAATGTTGTTACTTCTTGATTTACTTTTTTATTATCATATCTTGATAATGTTAGCAAATCAGTTACTAGTCTTGCCATACGCCTTGCCTCGGAAGATATAACATTTAGAAATTTCTTTCTAGTTTCTTCGTCATAATCTCCCTCTAGTAATGTATCTGAATAGCCCATAATAGATGTAATTGGTGTTTTTAGTTCATGTGATACATCTGCAACAAATTCTTTTCTCATATTATCCAATTTTACATGTTCTGTAATATCCTGAATTAGCGCAACTACACCAGCTGGTCTATCATTTTCGTCTTGAAATGGTGCGAATAGTATATTTACATATTTATTTCCTACATTTTTTCTTTGCTCTGATGATGTCCAATTTTCTAAGTATACTATTTTTTCTATATTAATGTTTATATCTAGCTTTTTAAATATTTTGTCAAATGTGTTATCCTTATCGTTTAATTCTAATAATGTTTTTGCTGCAGGATTTATATGTATTATATTTCCTTGCATATCAAATGCAATTATACCATCTGTCATGTGTAGTAAAATCGTTTCTATTTGTCTTTTTTGCCTATTTACTTCGCTTAATTTTTGATTAAGTTCTTTTGTTACAATGCTAAATGCATTTTCTAAATCTCCTAAATCCCCTGCATTTCCCAAGTTTTGTATATTATCTTCTAATTTTACATTTTCACCAGAAGCTATTTTTTCAGCACTTTTTATTAACTTTTTCATTGGAGATACAACCGATTTTAATACAAATCCTCCTATTAATAATGAAATAATGGTATATCCAATTATAAAAATTACTAGCAACATTTTTGTCTGCACTAGTTGGTTCTGTATACTATCAATTAGTTCGATATTTTCTTGAACATTTCCTATGTTTTCGAGTTGGTTTAACATAAACATATAGCTCAAACCCAATCCCGTCATTAATATAAGTCCAACTACAAAGAATATAATAACTATTTTTAAATTTATATTTTTTTTCATAATTTATATAAAAGGTTAGCAATTACTAATTGCTAACCTTCCCCATCCCTTTCTTTTGATGATAAATAATATCCAACTCCTCTTTTAGTAATTAATAACTTAGGACTTGATGTGTCTTGTTCTATTTTTTCTCTTATTCTTCTTATTGTTACATCTACTGTTCTAATGTCTCCATAATATTCATATCCCCATACCTTTTCAAGTAATGCCTCTCTAGTAACAACTTGTCCTGGTTGGTTTGCTAAATATTTTAATACCTCAAACTCTCTTAATGTCAATTCTATAGGTTTCTCTCTTACCTTAACTTCAAATTTATCTAAGTTTATATATAATTCACCGATATGAATAATTTTATCTTTCTCATCTGTCTTACTCTGACTATTTTCTAAATTATTATTTATGTTATTAATCTCACCTTTTCTTAAATTTGCTTTTACTCTTGCTATTAATTCTCTTAAGCTAAAAGGTTTTGTTATATAATCGTCTGCTCCTAATTCCAAACCTAGAATTTTATCTATTTCTTCAGATCTGGCTGATATCATTATAATAGGTATATTTAGAGAAGAACTTCTAATTCTTTTGCAGACTGTCAGTCCATCAATCTTTGGAAGCATTAAATCTAATAATATCAAATCTGGTTTTTTTTCAAATGCTAGCTTTAAACCAGTTTCTCCATCCCTTGCTTCTAATATATTATAACCTTCCTTCTCCAAATTATATTCCAAAAGGTTAATTATCGGTTCTTCATCATCTACTATTAATATTGTTTTTTTTGCGTCTTCAACTCTCTCTTCTTCCACAGAAAATTCACCTTTCCTATTTTTTTCTTGACTATATTTATATCACAGAAAAGTCTAAGTTACAAGT
The DNA here is from genome assembly GCA_944392445.1 of uncultured Clostridia bacterium. Classification (GTDB taxonomy): domain Bacteria; phylum Bacillota; class Clostridia; order TANB77; family CAG-508; genus CALXVA01. Next base: position 20,275 of record CALXWT010000021.1, on the reverse strand, counting down.
AGTATTTGAGGATTTTTTTACTTTTTGTTGAAATTTATGGTTGTTTTAGTTGTAGTAATGTATATTTTAAGTTTATCTACTTTCTTCTTCTCTCTCCACATTTTTTTCTACTTGTTTTGTATCATAATCCTTTAGCTCAACATTTCCTTTAGCATCTATGGCAAAGTCTTTAGTTGCAACCTTTGATACTTCATTATACAATTTTTCTAGTTTCTTAACTGCATTTGCCTTAGTAATGCTATCTGTATGCACGTCATCTATTAGTGTTTCATAGCTATCAATTTGTTGTACTAAATATGAAAGTTCTTCTGGAATAGTATGTTCATTTCCTATTCCCATTATTCCATAATTATTATCATACCTTTCCTTTTCCCCATCTATTAATACAGCTGTATAATATTTTTCAGAACCCTTGTCAAAAAAATGGCTTAAAGTAACATTTTCTCTGTTAACTCCTCTTAAATCTGCCATTTTTTCTCTAACCACATTTGAGTTTAAAGCTCTTATATCTTCTATCATACTAATAACTTCATTTTCTGATAAGTTAGCACTTTTAGGATCGAAATTTTCAAAGTATTCATCATACTTTTCCATCATGCTTAATGTATCAGCATTTATTCCTAATTCGTCTGCACTTATTCCCATTCTTTGTATTTCAGTTACATTAAGCTCTTGTTCTCCATGTCTACCAGCAATTGTAAGACCACCTATTCCAATGCTTGCAGCTAATAGAAGAGATGCTAATTTTAAGTTTAGCTTTTTATTTTTTCTTCTAGCCTTAGCTCTATTAGCTGTTCCTTTTTGTGCAGTATACTTTTGTGGGAATTGTATTGTATTATCTGTTCTTTTTTGCCTACTCTCTTGATTACTTCTACTTTGCATATTTCTATTTTGACTTGCCTGTCTTGACATTTCATTTCTAAATCTACGTGCATCATTATCCATATTTTATCATTCCTCCATTTAACTTTTTTGTATAGAAAGTTGCTTAATACTTTTTTCTAAATTATATATTATTTCTACTTTTTGTCAAGTCTAGCTCAATATTATACTATAAATGGTGTTGCTATTCTTTATACCTATCAAAAAATGCAACTAGTTTTTACACCAATTGCATTTTTTGTTGGTTTAGGAGTTTTTTGTTTTTGTTGTTTTTTATTTAATCATACCATTCTTTTCTTTGTATTCTTTTATGTATTTGTCTGATATGTATATAAATACTAACACACATATTATCATTCCTGTTAGTGATATAATTATCGCTACTTCTGATATTTCACTACCGGTTTTTACTCCCATTACTACCTCTGATGATGATGTATTATCTTCTGTTGTTGTTTCTTCGTATCCTGCTGGATTATTTGTCTCTACTATTCTTACCGTGTTCTTTTGTATTCCGAATCTGTTATTTCCTTTTATCCAGTTTAATACTACTTTTAATTCTTTTGTCTCTCCTGCTTCTAACTCTACCTCTGCTTCTAAGCTTCCGTCTTCTGTCTCTTCCCATTCTTCTCCTGTTTCTTCGTTTAGCTCGAAGTTCTTTGGTATGTTTTCTTCTATTACTGCTGTTCCGCCTAGTTCTCCTGTGTTTCTTACTATTATGCTATATGTTATTTTTACTTCTGTGCTATTTATTCTGCTTCCTACTACTTCTACTTTGTTTAATTTTCCGTCTAGTACTTTTTGCTCTTCTCCATTTATTAGTATCTCTTCTACATTTTTGTCTATTCCTATGTTAAACTCTAGTTTCTCGTAGTAGTATGTTACATATATGTCTTCTTCTGTATATTTTCCCTCTTTATTTGCAGGCATTAATTCTTCTATTAGCTTGTAGTATGGTATTTCTTTTTCCTCTGTTGTGTATTCTTCTTCTACATACCCTTGGCTCTCTTCTCTGTATGTTTTGTATTCTCCTGTTTCTTCGTCTTTGTATAGTATTTCTTCATTTGTATCTATGTCTACATACTGGGCTATTACTTTTCCACTTGGAATTTTCTCGTAATAGTATGTTACATATATATCTTCCTCTGTCATGTTGCCTTCTTTATTTTCTGGCTCTGGCTCTGCTACTTGGTAGTTCTCTATTTCTTTTCTATTTGTTGTATAGCTATCTCCTACTAAGCCTTCTATTGTCTCTTCTGGATACAATACTCTGTTGTCACTATCATCTTCTGGTGTTTCGTCTTTTTCTAAGTATCTTACTATTACTCTTGCTGGTAATTTTTTGTATACATATACTACTTCTATTTCGTCTTCTGTCATTTCTCCCTCTGGCTCTCCCTCTACTCGTACGTATTCATAGCCATAGATGTCTTTTTCCTCTGTTTCGTATGGGTCTCCTACTTTTCCTTCGTAGTTTTCATCTTCTGCTATTTTGTTTCCTTCTTCATCTACATATATTACGTGTACTCCTCCTGCTGCCTCTCTTTCATAATAGTAAGTTACTTTTATTGTTCCTTCTATTATATTTCCTTCTGTGTTTCCACTATTTCCTATATATGTATATGCTGGGATTTCTTTTTGTTCTGTAGTGTATGTTTCTCCTACTAGTCCTTCTATTTCGTATCCTTCTGTTATTTCTTCTCCTGTTTCTCTATCTACGTATTTTACTATTACATTTCCTGGTATCTCTATTGCTGTATCGTGGGTGTCTTCTACTGTGTTGGTTTGTTCTGTTTCGTATAGATCTATTGTTCCTCTTACTTGGTTTGTCATTTCTCTTTGTGTTGCATCTATGTTTTCATATACTAATGTTACTTCTTTGCTTATTTCTACCTCGTATGTTCCATCTGTATATGTATTTATATGCTCTATTCTTTCTTCCCAAGTTATTGTTTTTGTTGCTTCATCGTATGTTCCTCCATTTAGGTTTGAGCTTGCTTCGTCTATTGCATATGGTAATGTATCTACTACTTTTATTACTGCTTCTCCTATGTAGTCTGTTATTGCTACTTTGTAGTTTATGTTGTATGTTACTTTTTCTTTTGTACTTGTTATTTTTTCCGTTCCTGTTTTATTTATGCTACTTTGTATGTCTGTGTTCATTAGTCTGTATTTGTTTGTAACTACTATTGTGTCTGTCTCTGCTATTATTACTGGTGTGTCATAGTATTCTAAGTCTCCTGCATTTGTTTCTGTTTCTACTACACTATATTCTATTTCTTTGCCTAATCCATCATATTTTGGTAGATCTGTAAATGTGTAGCTCCAATTATTGCTATTGCTTAATACTACTTTTTCTAGTGCTTCACCGTTGTAGTTTGTGTTTCCATTTGCTGTTAATTGTACTGTTACACTCTCTGGTCTATTTCCTTTTACATCATTATTGTCGTCCCATACCTTTTCTACTTCTTTTATTACTTTGTATTCTTGCTCTACTTCTGCTGTATCTGTTACTGTGTTTGTGTCTCTTTCTTCTCCTGGGTCTGTTGTATGGTTCTCTGGATAGTATATTGTTACTGTTCCTGTTACTTCGTTTATTAATGTTTCTAATACATTTTGCTCTTTATATACTACTTGTATTTCTTTTTCTATTGTCTCGTTATACATTTCTCCTACTGTGAATGTATCTACTTCTATTTCTTCTGTCCATGTTATTGTTTTGTCTTCTTTGTTGTATGTTCCTCCGTCTAGGTCTACTCTTGCATCATTTATGTCTATGTCTGCTGGTAACTTATCTACTATTGTTATTCTTGCTCTTCCTTGGTAGTTTGTTATTTCTGGTTTGTATACTATGCTATATGCTACTACTCCGTCTTCTTGTGTTAATACATTACCTCTACTTGCTTCTGCTGTTTTTTCTATTTCTGCTCCTATTTCTGCTTCTTTTAGTTTATAATAGTAGGTTACTTCTATGTCCGTTTTATTCATTGTTCCTTCGTAGTTTTCTGGCTCTGTTTCTACACATTCATAGTTTGCATTTATTTTGTCTGATGGGCTTGTTTTATATTCATTTCCTACATATCCATTTATTGTTTCATCTGCTACTACTCCTCCATCTGTTGCTGGTACTTCTTCTGTTGTTTCTCCTCCTTGCGCTTCATCATATATGTAATGATGTACTATTACCTTCGCTGGTATTTCTACATCTACTTCATGATTATCTTCTTTTGTCTCTTCTCTTACTACTACGTCTTCTGTTACTGTTCCATCTGGGTTTGATGGGTCTTCTACTTCTTGCTCTTGTGTTAGGCTTATTGTTCCTTCTACTCTATTTTCTATTGTTCCACTTAAGTTTTCTTCATCTGGATAGATGTATTTTAATGTTATTGTCTTTATTTTTTCTATTGTTGTTATTCCTTCTTCATTTATGTAGGTATCTATATTGTTTAAGTCTTCTTCCCATGTTATTGTCTTGTCTTCGCTATTGTATGTTCCTCCATTTAGCTCTGAGTTTTCTTCTTCTATTTCGTATGGTAAATAGTCTACTATTTGTATGCTTCCTTTTCCTACAAATCCTCTTATCTCTGCTTTGTAGTTTATTGCATAGCTTATCTTTTCGTCTGTATTTGTTATTCTATTTGTTCCATCTTTTACTATACTACTTTCTAGTACTAACTCTGGTACTTTATATGGTGTTTCTACCTTATTTGTTTCTTTTCCATCTACTGTTCCTACGTTTGTTATTGTCTTTTCTTCTGTATCATAGTTTACTGTTACCTCAAAGCTTACTTCTACTTCTTCTGTTGCTTCTATTCTGTCTATATTCCAGGTTATTATATTAGCGTCATTTAAGCTTATTTCTCCATTATCATTTATTTGATAAATTGTTGTGCCTTCTGGTACTTTATCTTTTATTTTTACATCTTCTATTGCTTCGTCTCCTACGTTGTTTATTGTAATTGTGTATTTTATTCTATCTCCTGCTGTTACTGCTCCTTCTTCTATGTCTTCATCTGCTATTCTTATTATCTCTGCTTTCTTGTTGTAGATTAATACTGGCACACTTACTTCGTTTGTTGGTTCATCTGGGTCTTCTGGATTTTTGTTTATATATGCTGTGTTTCTTATTGTTTTGCTTGTTTCGTTTTCCCCTACTTCATCTACTATTACATCAAAGCTTACTCTTCCTTCTCCTGGGATTTCGTCACTTTCTCTTGCTGGCACATATACCGTTATGCCTTGTGCTAAATCGTCTGCTGTTTTGCTTGCGTCTTGTGTTCCATTTACCTTTATGCTTCCTGCTACAAATGTTGTTCCTGCTGGTATGCTATCTTTTACTATTACATTTCCTGCTAAATCTCCTCTGTTTTCTACATTTATTGTATATGTTATTTTTTCACCTTCCACTACATAGCTTAAGCCCATCTCTGTTGCTACTTCTTTATTTGCATCTATTACTGGCTCTATGTATGTATGCTCTGTTTCATTTGTACTTTCTTCTGCATTTGTTGGGTCGTCTGGATAATTATCTATTGTTGCTATGTTTCTTATTTCGTCTCCGTTATCTAGGTCATTTACTGTTACTTTAAATTCTATGTCTTTGCTTTCTCCTGCTTCTAAATCTACGTTTATTCCATTTGCTAAGTTTGTTGCATTTAGTCCCTCTTGGGCTTCACTATTTACCCTTATACTTCCATCTACAAATGTTGTGCCTTCTGGGATTTCATCTTTTACTACTACACTTATTGGTGCTGTTCCTGTTGTATTGTCTAAGTGTATTGTGTATGTTATTTCATCTCCCTCTTTTACTGTGTTTCCACTTGCTGGGTTTGATGTTTTATTGTATTGTAAGTTTGATTTGTTTACTGTTGTTTCTGTTTCGTTTGTTGGCTCGTCTTCGCTTTCTGGATCGTCTGGGTCTTTATTTATTGTTGCTACGTTTCTTATTGTTGCTGTTAATACTTCTCCTTCTAGCTCATTTACTGTTACTTCAAAACTTACTGTTACTTCTCCTGGGATTGTTTCTGTTGCTTCTTCTCCTTGGTTTGCTCCTCCTGTTGCTTCGCTTCTTGCTGGTACATTTACTGTTATTCCGTTTGCTAGGTCTTCGGCTGTTTTTGTATCATCAGTAACTCCGTCTATTTTAATGCTTCCTTCTACAAATGTGGTTCCATCTGGAATGTTATCTTTTACGACTACATCTCCTGCTAAGTCTCCACTATTTTGTACTCTTATTGTATATGTTATTTTTTCTCCTTCTACTACATAGCTTAATCCCATCTCTGTTGCTACTTCTTTTTCTGCATTTATTACTGGCTCTATGTATGTGTGCTCTGTTTCATTTGTATTTTCTTCTTCATTGGTTGGGTCGTCTGGGTCTTTATCTATTGTTGCTATGTTTGTTATTTTGTCTCCGTTACTTAGGTCATTTACTGTTACTTTAAATTCTACGTCCTTGCTTTCTCCTGCTTCCAAGTCTACGTTTATTCCATTTGATAAGTCTGTTGCATTTAGTCCCTCTTGGGCTTCGTCTCCTACTTTAATACTTCCTGCTACAAATGTTGTGCCTTCTGGAATTTCATCTTTTACTACTACACTTATTGGGGCTGTTCCTGTTGTATTATCTAAATGAATTGTATATGTTATTTCATCTCCCTCTTTTACTGTGTTTCCACTTGCTGGGTTTGATGTTTTATTGTATTGTAAGTTTGATTTGTTTACTGTTGTTTCTGTTTCATTTGTTGGCTCATCTTCGCTTTCTGGGTCGTCTGGGTCTTTATTTATTGTTGCTATGTTTCTTATTGTTTCTGTTAATGTGTCGCCCTCTAGCTCATTTACTGTTACTTCAAAGCTTACTGTTACTTCTCCTGCTGTTGCTTCACTTCTTGCTGGTACAGTTACTGTTATTCCATTTGCTAGGTCGTCTGCTGTCATCTTTTCTTGTTCTTCGTCATTTACCTTAATGCTTCCTGCTACAAAGCTTGTTCCTGCTGGTATGCTATCTTTTACTAATATATCTCCTGCTAGTTTTCCACTATTTTCTACTCTTATTGTATATGTAATCTTTTCGCCTTCTACTACATAGTTTAAATTATTTTCTGTTGTTACTTCTTTTTCTGCTTCTATTACTGGTCCTATGTATGTATTTGTTATTGTTGTTCCTTCTATTTTCTTTTCATAGTTTTCTAGTTCTTCTGCTTCTTTTTCATCTATTGTGTATGTTTTTTCTTCTGCTTGTTCATTATATTTTGCTACTTCTATTGTTGTTTGCCATATATCTGCATTGTCTTCTATTTGGTTCTCTTCTGTCATTGGCTCTTCTTTTACTACTTTTCCTGCTTCATCTATTACTTCTATTATTATTTCTTCTGGTCTTGCTTTTCTTCCATCTTCTACTTCTTCTACCCATATTTTTGTTACTGTTATTTCTATTCTCTCGTCTGGTATTTCAAATCTGTTTGTTATTGTTCTTGTTTCTTGGTTTATTTCTGCATTTTCGTTTGTATAGAATATATTATTTAAATCTGCTTCTCCTATTTCATATTCTACTTCGTCTGTGCTTCCTGCATATTTTGGTACCTCAAATGTATAGCTCCATCCCTCATTGCTTGTACTACTTCCTTGTACTAATTGACTTGCTACTATTTCTCCTGTTGCTTTGTTTATTATTTGCAATGTTATATTCTCTGGTCTCTTTCCTAATTCATTTTCATTATCTTCCCATATTTTTGTTACTGTTATTTGTATGTTTTCTGTTGGTATTGCAAATCTGTTTGTTACTGTTTTGCTCTCTTGCTCTACATTTGTTTTGGTATAGAATTCACTTGCTACTGGTCTTTCATCTAATATATAGTTTATTTCATTTCCGTTTACATCATACTTTGGTAAATTACTTATTGTTCCTCTCCATGTTGTACTTGTGTCAGTTGTTCCCTCTGTATTTCCATCTATTGCATTTGCTTTTGTTAATGTTATTTCACTTTCTTGCCCATTTCCTGTTAAGTATAATGTTACACTTTCTGGTCTTTCTCCCTCTGCATTATTATTATCGTCCCATACTTTTGTTACCTCTATTGCTATTTGTTCATCTGGTACTTCAAATTTGTTTGTTACTGTTTTAGTCTCTTGATTTATTGTTGTATTTACTTCTGTATAGAATATGTTATTTAAGCTTTCCTCACTTAATTCATATGTTATAAGGTCTGCATTTTCGTCATATCTTGGTAGATTGCTTATTGTACCTTTCCATGTTGTACTTGTGTCAGTTGTTCCTTCTGTATTTCCATCTATTGCATCTGTCTTTGTTAATGTTATTCTTTGTGGTTCTACTACTACTTCGCCTTGTTGATTTTTTCCTGTTAATACTAATGTTACTTCTTCTGGTCTTTTGCCTGCTCTGTTATTATTATCATTCCATACTTTTGTTACCTCGTAACTTATTTGTTCGTCTGGTACTTCAAATGTATTTGTTATTCTAAATCCATTTTCTGTACCTTCTCCAACTACGTTTTCCACACTTTCTACTGTGCTTGTGTAAAAGTTCGGTACTATTTCTTCTACTATGTATTTTATTTCGTCATTGTTTTCATCATATTTTGATATACCTGTAAATGTATATGCCCATTCATTACTGTTTGCTCCTTGATTGTCTATTCCATTTATTGTTGCTCTTGCTACTTCTACATAAGTGTTTGAGTCACTTTCTGCCAAACTATTTGACACTTCTCTTTTTAATACTAGTGTTAGGCTTTCTGGTCTTTTGCCTGCTCTATTATCATTATCGTTCCATACTTTTGTTACTGGTATATTTATCTTTTCTGTGTTTTGGGTAAATGTATTTGTTATTGTCATTCCATTTATTGTTTTTATATATGATTCTAATGTTCCTTCATTTTCACTCTCATCTATTGTGTATTCTATTCTTTGTCCATTTTCATCATATATTGCTACATCTTCTATTGTTGCTTGCCATACTTCTGCTGTACTACTTATTCCCTCTATTTCTGCATCTGTTACTTCATTTGCTTCTGTTAGTACTACTTCTTCTATTACATTTTCTCCTTCTTTTAGGCTAACTTTAATAGAGTATGGTCTTTTTTCTGCTTCGTTTCCGTTATCTTCCCACACTTTTGTTACTTCTATGTTTTGTTTATTATATGCATAATAATAGGTTACTACTGTTTCTTCACTATTTATTGTTCCACTTGTATTTCCACTGTTTCTTAATATTATATAGTCTGCTATTTCTGCTGGTTCTGTACTATAGTTGTCTCCTATTTTATATTTTGTTGAAACTCCCTCTTTATCATATGTTGTTATTTCATCTTGCTCTTTTAATACAGTATTATCTTCATCTGTTTCTGGGGTGTTATCTTCTTCTAGGTATTTTACTATTATTTTTGCATCTTTTACTACTAAGCCTGCATTTACATTTGCTTCTATTATCTCTGGGCTTTGTATTCCATTTAAGTTTGTTATTGTATAACTCTGTTTTGCTCCTCCTTCTCTTTCTTCGAACTTACTGTTTATTTCTCTATTGGTTCCTACATTTGCCTCTGTTAAAGTGTATCTATCTTCTGTTTTTATTTCTACTATATATTCTCCCATTGGCAAATTGTTAAAGCTATATTCTCCATTACTATCTGTTAATATGTTTGTTATTTCATTTCCATTGTAATCTACTGCTTTACTTCCATCTGCTTTTAATAGCTCTACTTCTATTCTACTTGCATATGCCTCGTCTGCATCTATTACTCCGTTTTCATTTGTATCATACCATATTTTTCCACTTATCTGTCTTGCTACTACTTCTGCTTTTATATTTGTTGTTGTTATTACCTCTGACTCTTTACTTATCTGCGCTGTTGCTTGGTTATAATAGGTGTCTCCTCCTCTATTATTTGTTGTTTGTATTGTTATTTCTATTTGTATCTCTGTATTTCTTCCTATTTCTCCTTTTAGGGCTAATACTATTACTGCTTCGTTTATGTCTTCCCCTATTTCCTTTTTACTCCATATTTCACTTATTCCTATACTTTCATCTTTTGGTGATATTCTTCTTGCGTCTGGACTCGTTGTTGTATACAAGCTTAAATTGTCTAAAGCTACCTCTTCTCCGTCTCCATCTATTTGAGTTACTTTTACACTCTTTAGTGTATATGTTCCATTAAAAGATGAGCCTCTTCCATCTCCATTATATGGTAATATATCCAATATTTGAAAATCCGGCACTGATGTATCTGTATTGTTTTGGTATATTACTCTATATGTTATTTCTCCATTTGCTTCTATTATTGGTGTGTCTGTTTCTTTATATAGTCTATAGTTCGATAATTTTATTATATTTATTGTTGTACTTGAGGTTCTAAAACTTATTTCACTATTTCCTATTTTTGATATGCCATCTTCTCCTATTTCTTCTGATACTACAAAGGTTGCTTCATATTGTGTGTTATTGCTACTATTATTTGATATTTGTGCATCAAATAATATTGGCTCTATTTCTTGTCCTGAGGTTACTCCATATATATACCATACTATAGTGGTACTTCCATCTTCATTTTCTGTTACTACTGACTCTGCATATCTTTCGCCTCCTCTTGTACTACTTCCTGCCACATAGGTTAAGCCATCTGGTAAAGTTACTTCTGCTTTTAATGTTACATTTTCTATTTGTGAGGTTAAGTTTTCATTTGCATCTAATTCTGGTTCTAAACTGTATGTTACTATATTTTCATTTTTTCCTAAATCATAATTTACTTTGTCTGCATTTGAACTATCTACTGCTCTTATATTTCCATATAAATTTGCTCCAACTACTAATACTGTATTTCCCCATGATGCTCCTCCACTATGTGTTCCTACTACCATTTGTCCATTTTCATCATATTCTGTTTTTATATAATTTTTATTTCCTGAATCCCATTCTGTGTCTGTCCAGTCTTCTAGATATTTTATATCTTTATTTGTTATAGTGTATACACTTCTGTCTAATTCTTCTAGCCAATACCATGTTCTTTGGGTCATTCCATATGTTTTCCCTATTTCTGCTGTATCTTTTATTTTTAATAAAAATATCAAAGAATTATTATTTCCAGAACTTCTTGCTAAATATCCACTTATTGTTTCAAAATATATTCCAATACATATTTTATCTTCTGGTATTTCTTCTATGGTTTCATATATTTCCATATCTTCTATATTTCCATTATTCATTTCTTCTTGACTTGTCCAATTTGTTCCATCTTTTTTTGTTACATACCATACTTTAAATTCAGCATTTCCATTCATATTCCTTGTTTTATATTTACTTCCATCATCATAATAAACTGGTTCATATGCCTCTCCATCAAATTTTACAAATCTATTTGCTGTATATATATCATAATCATTAGTTGATGTTACCATAAATTTTGCTAATATCCTTATAGTATCTCCAATATTAACCCTACCATCTCCTGTTCCTTGACTTGTTTCTACTGAGCCATATGTTCCATTTTTGTTATATATGTGTATTAAATGATAATATGTACCTTGTTTATATAAAACATGTTGTATTTCTAAATTATCATCTGATGTTTTCATTTGGTTATTTATAGTTTCCCCAGTACTAGAAATTATACTCATATTATTATCTGAAACTGTTAGGTAATAATTTCTACTTTCTATTGTACTAGCCTCTGTATCTGGCACAAATATTTGCATATATCCTACACTAAATGTTCCTACATTTTCTGTATATATCTTAGTTTTATTATCTATTGATGAACCTGGCCAAGAAGAACTATACATCGGAAATTCTTCATCAAAATCATAATTCTTAATTGTTACATGTAATATACTTCCATTTTGCTCTATATATATATCTCCTGAATTATATGTTGAATAATATCTTTCTCCTGTATCTATTCCTTGTGGTAAATTACTATCATATAATTTCTCAGCTGAACCACTTACATAATACATATCTCTACCTTCTATATTACCTGAACGATCAGTTGTGTCCCAGTTATTTACCCTGTAATTCCATAATATTGGTGTTGCTTCTTCTGTTATGTCTTCTCGATTGCTTGAACCAAACTCAGTTCTTTCTAGTTTTAAATCTATATCAAAACTTATTTCTCCTTGTGGATATTCTAAGCCTTTTATTCCTTTCGATTCACTTTCATTATATAACTGTACTGTAAATCCATATCCATACATTCTTCCTGATGTTTCCCCTTGTCCATAGTCTACTGTTATTTTATCAGATAAACTTCCTGTATTACTATGTAATTGTATATTATATTTTGCTGTTGAACTTACTATTACTTCTTCTGCTGTTTTTGTTATTACTTCATTATCTTCATTTCCTGTTAGGCTAAATGCAAATGTTGGCTCTATTTTTGTTTCATTTGATGCTCCATATACTTGTAATACAAATACTAATGTTTGTTTTCCTGGAACTGTCTGCTGTTCTTCGCTCATTACATATTTTCCTCTTAAGGTTCTTCCGTCTTCACTTAATACTCCATCTACTACCCAAACCATTGAATTTAAGTCCCATTCCATTACATTGCTACATTCTTCTGGAAGGGTTACTTCAAACTCTATTGTTCCTCCTGTTAGACTATCTACTTCTGCTCCTTCTTTTATTGCAAATGTTAATTCTGTAGTCCATGTTACTTGGTCAAATGAACGTACTATGTTATTTTCTGCATCCATATCATTTCCTGGTTCATTGTCATCATCCCATGGAGCTGTTCCTGTTGCTCTATCTGATATTGCTACTGAGCTTATTATGGCTTTATCGCCTATTGTTAACGCTCTTGCATTTTCGTTTGTTTCTCCGTCTGCTTGGCTACTTGTTCCATTATTTTCACTTATATTTGCCCCTGTTACTGCTTCTCCTAGCTTTTTAGCGTATGTTAACATTCCCTCTCTAATGCTTGTGTTTGTTATTACCAACGCAAACATTCCTACCAATATAACCATTGCTAGGATTATTACATACTTTTTATTTATTTTGGTTTTTGTTTCAGTTTTCTTACTTTTTAGTAAATGTAGCTCTCTCTCTCTCCCTCTCTCTAGAGTAAAGCCACTTTCAGGGTTTAACTGCTGTTTTATGCTTTTTTCCTCTTTTCTTATTCTTCCGTTCTTCTCCATGTTTTTTCCTCCACAACCAACTTTTTTAATTTTGCTACTCTTTTTTAATATTATACAAACTATTTTTTTGGCAGTAAACCCTATTAGCTCTAGCAATTTTTTCCATTTCCCCTTTTGCCTTACGGATCTTTATTATTCCCGTTTTGTTAAAAATATTTTACAATTTTGTTACTTTTTGTATTTTTTTGTAACATCTGTTATTTTTATTATTTTTTGTTACTCTTTTATTTTATTATTTTAAATATCTATAAGTTTATAAATTTTGCATAATTTCAAGGTTTTTGAAGATTTTTTCTTTGTTACAAAATTTGCTCTTTCTGTAAATTTACGCACTAAAAACAGAGATTTTACTTACGTCCGTAGTAAATTCTCTGTTTTTAATTTTTAGTACTAAATTTTTCTGTTTTACTATATTTCTACCTCTACACTATATATTCCCCCATTATCTTGCAATATTATTTCGTCTTCTTCTATTTCGCTTCCATCAATTCGTATTCTCTTATTTCCGTTTAGGTTTTTATTTACAACTTTTATGTTGTATATGCTATTTCCAAACTTATATCTAATACTATACTCTTTCCAGCTTTCCGGAATATGTGGTTCTATTTTTAATATATTCTTTTCTAGGTTAAATCCGAGTATATATCTTATTCCAGCTTCATACATCCAACTACTTGAGCCTGTATACCAAGTCCAACCACCACGTCCTGCAAATTCTCCTCCGTATATATCTGCCGGAATTACATAAGGTTCTACTTTATATTTTTTTGCTTCGTCTTTTGTTCTTGCGTGTTCTATAGGGTTTATCATTCTAAAAAATTCAGTAGCTTTGTCTCCAAAGCCTAGCATTGCCTCTGCAATAATTGTCCATACTGCTGCGTGCGTATATTGCCCACCATTTTCTCTTGTGCCTGGTATATATGCTTTAATATATCCAGGTTCTAGTTTGCTTTTTTCAAATGGTGGGTCTAACAATTTGATTATTCCTGCTTCTTTGTCTACCAAATGATTTTCAAGACTATTTAACGATATATATTTTTTGTCATTGTCCCCTGCACCAGATATTGTTGCCCAACTTTGTGCTATACTATCTATTCTACATTCTTCGTTTTGTATACTTCCTAGTACATTTCCATCATCCATAAATGCTCTTTTATACCATCTGCCGTCCCATCCATTTGTATTTAGGTGGCGCTTTAGAGCTTCCATTATTCTCTTGTATTTTTGAACTCTGTTTTGCATTAAAATCTGTTTTGAAAAATTTTTCTTTGCCTCATTTGTTATTTTCTCTCCTATCCTTTCATCATCTTGCTTTACTTCGTCTGTTATTTTGCCTATTACACTTTCATTATTTTGCTCTGTCTTGTCTATTATTGTATTCATTACTTTTCCATTACTTTGTTCTATTTTCCTAACCATCTGTTCTTCTATATTATTATTGTTCATTACATTTAACTGCAAATTTTCTTCCAACTTTTCCCCATACTTCTCACATAGCTCTACAAATTTTTCTAACACTACATATTGGAAAAATCCAAGCCATACACTTTCTCCTCTTCCTTTATTTCCTACATTGCTAAATCCATCATTCCAATCTCCAGAGCCTATTTTAGGTAGTCCGTTTTCTCCAAAGTTTAAAGATTTTTCTATTGCTCTTATGCAATGCATATATATGGTTTCTTTTTCCTCTGACTTTAAATACAGGTCATATCTTTCATCAATTCCATCTGGTAAGATATTTCCTTTAACGTACGAGGTTTCCTCTTCTAGTATTTTGCTATCTCCTGTAAATCGAATATATTCTGCAACCATATATGGAAGCCATAATAAATCGTCGGAAAACTTAGTTCGTATTCCTCTTGAAGTTTCTTCATGCCACCAATGTTCTACATCTCCTTCTATAAATTGATGCTCGCTATGCTTTATAATTTGTTTTCTTAAAATTTCTGGTGATATATATTTTAGTCCCACACAGTCTTGTAATTGGTCTCTAAACCCATAGGCTCCACCAGATTGATAGTATCCACTTCTTGCAAACATTCTTGAGCATAGTGTCTGGTATAAAAGCCAACCATTAAGCAATATATTCATAGACTCTATCGGTGTATCTACCTTTAAGTTTCCTAATAGTCCACTCCAATATCTTTTTGTTGCTTCTAGTTCTACTATAGCATTATTTGGATTGGTATATTTATATGCTGTATCTTGAAGATTTAAGAGGTTTGTATCTGTTCCTAATGTAATTACTATATCTTTGCTTTCTAAAGCCTCTAAAGTAATTCTCGTTTCAATTACCACCATTTCTTCTTTTCCTAAAGAATTTTCTTTGTCTAATTCTATTTTTCTAATTCCCTCTGGATTTTTTATTGTTCCATTTCCTATAAATGATGCTTTATTTCCTGTATATGAAGAAATTTTTTCACTACAGCTTATATACATTATGGTTCTATTATTTTCTTCTTTGGTTTGATTTTGAAGTGTTAATACATTTATATTGCTATTGTATTTTAAATCTATATATCCATTTGCTCTAATTTCATCTTCATCTAATACTGGTTTTACACAGTATATTAGTTTTATTTCTTTTCTTTTTGCAAGCTTGTTTTCTAAGTGTAGTATTTGTACTTTTATGCTATCTTCTTTTGGTACAAACATTTTTACTTCTTGCAAAATTCCATTACTTGTGTGCATATATTTGCTATATCCAAATCCATAAGTAATATAGTAATCATTATTATCTGGTGTAGGGTTTACTCCTAAAGACCATATATTTTTGCTTTCCATGTCTTCTAAATATATTATTTCTGATGGTACATCTGTTACTTGGTTATTGTTCCAAGCAGTAAGTCTTCCGAAGTCTACTATTTTTGTACCATACATAACCTCCCATACTTTCTGTAACAACGGTTCCAAAGTTTTCGTTTGCCATTATGTTTGACCATACTGTAGGAAGTCTCTCTTCTTTATTAACTCGTATATGATATTCTGTACCATCTTTTGAAAAGCCACCATATTCGTTACAATATTTTAATTCATTTGCATCTAGTGGAGTTCTTTGTTTTTCTTCCTCAAAATTTCTACTTGCTGTATCTGATGGAATTTCCTTTAAATTGTCTAAATATTCTTCTTCAAAGTCTTTTAATTGCCTTCCTATTGAACCTAGTCCTGCATTTATTAGCAAGTTTGCTCTATATTCTAGAATACACCTTGACTTTTTATCAATATTACCTTGTATAATGTAGATTCCACCACTAATATTTTGCATATATCCTAAATTTCTATCTAAAATAGCATTTTGTATTTCTTCTTGCAAATAATTTTCGTAAGTTTTCTTTTCATCATTTAAAATTACCAAATCTATTTTTACGTTTTTAACTTTAAAATATTCAAATGCTTTAAGCGCTTCTCTTACAACTCCTATATCTGTTATATCTTTAATTTTTATAAGGAGTATTGGTAAATCCCCAGATATCCCATATTTCCATAGTTCTGCAGTTGGTGCTTCTTCTGGTATTTTTTCCTTATACATCAATAGTTTTAGTGGATTTTGATACATTAAATATTTAAGCATTTTTTGATATACTTCTATTTCTTTTGCTCTTACTCCCAAATACATTGACTCTGCCTCTGTTTTGGCTTTTGCTAGATTCGTATTTTGTATAATTTTTTCGTCATTTAGGTTTTCTAAGACTAATTTTATTGCCTCTTCTCGGTTATATGAAACTGCCATAACATAATTAAATATAACTTTCTCGCTTGGCTTAATATTTATAGTTCTTCTCATTGCAATAATAGGGTCTAAACTTATTTTTGGTTTACTTCCAAGTGGAATAGATTCTTTTATTGCTAGAGGTAATTCTACATTTTGTCTTCCTACAAATTTTTCTTTATCTAGTTCATATTCTAGTTCTCCCACTGTGTCGCTTGCTGTATATAAATTTACTGCTAGATATACGTCGTCTTTTTTATTGTCTCTTTGCTTTCTTTTTACTAGTATTGTGCCTGTATCTTCTAAAGATTCAAATGTTAAAAATAGGTTATTAAATGCTTTATGCGAGTAATCTTGCTCTAAGCTAGAAAGTATTGGCTCTAAAAAGCTACTTACTTCTATTGTTTCCTCTATATTGCCTAAGTTTTTAAGCTCTATTCTTCTAATCTCTACTGGGCTGTTTGGCACTATAAATACTTTAGTTATTGTTTCTATTCCACCATCTTGTCTAATAAATTTAGTCATTTCTGGTGAAAAACATACTGTATATTTATCTGCTGGTGCTAAATAATTCATTTGCCCAGAAGTCCAAATTCTTTTGGTTTTAATATTTTTAAAGAAGAAAAATATTCCCTGCTCTACATCGTCCGTTTTCTTAAATCTGTTTACCACAATATCCTTATATTTGCTATATCCATTTCCTTTTTGGTCCATTAAAATAGAATAATCTTCGCTTGATATAAGGTTTATATTTTTTAATTTATCGAATGGCTTGTTAAACTCTCTTACTGCATAAGTTTCATAATCTATATTTTTTACTTTTTCTACTTTTTCTTTTTGCTCTTTTGTTATAATAACATTTTCTGGCATTCTCTCTTCTAATAATATTTCTACTGCTCCTATTTCTGGGTTGTTCATAAACCTTGTTTGTAAAATATTTTTATTAAATAAATTATCTAAAGAAAGTAGTATTAGCCCTTGGTGGTGTGCCATATATGTTTTTATAACTGAGCTTTTTTCTCCTTTTCTTAACCTGCTTAAAGTATAATCTATAGATTCATAGAAGCCATATTTACCATACATACCTTCTTTTTCTAATCTTTTTATATTTTCTATTGTATCAACAGGTGCATCATTTATTGCCATTATTGTGCCATAACTTGATACTACCATTTCATCTGCTAGTCCTCTTTTTAAACCAAGCCACGGTATTCCAAAAGCCTTGTACTGATAATTATTGTTTAAATCCCTTAAATTAAAAGCTGCTTCTGATATACCCCAAGGAATGTTTAATTCTTTTGCATATTCTTGCTGTGACATTATTGCAAATTCACTTGATTCGCTAATAATACTTCCCGGATATTTTGGAATGTTTATATTAGGCATTAAATATTCAAACATTGTGCCTGACCACGATATTAGCCCCTTGTACCTATTTAATGTGGTTAAGGTTCTACTTAAGGTATACCAATGTTTTGGTGATACATCTTTTTTTGCAATAGCAATTAGGCTTGCCTGTCTTGCTTCTGATGCTAACAAATCATAATATGACTGGGTTAATACTCCTTCTTCTACATTAAATCCTATAGAAAATATTCTACTTTCTTTACAATATAAATGAATAAAGTCTGTATTTGTAATTAGGTTATCAATAATATCTAGCATTGTGGTTATTTTGCTTTCCTGTACACTATATAAATTCAATTTCGTTTTTTCACTTAAAAACTGAAGGTCTGCATTACTTATTTTATTTTTAGTATCTTCTAAAAACTGCTTTAACGTATACAAATACCCAATAAAGTTACCACTATCTACAGTTGATACATACTTAGGTGTAAGAGGATTTAAAGTCTTTATATCGTACCAATTATATAAGTGCCCATTCCACTTTTGCATTTTAGAAATTGTATCTAGCATTTTAGAAAGTAAATTTAGAGTATCTTCTAAACTTTCATATCCCATATCATAACTTGCTGTAACTGCTAAAAGTCCAAGCCCTATATTGGTTGGAGAAGTTCTATATACCACTTGCTCTTTTCGGTCTTCCTGATAATTGTCTGGTGGTAAATAATTTGATTTTTCTGTTATATTTTCTTTAAAATAACTCCAAGTTCTACGTCCTACTTCTAGCAAATAGTTCTTTTCTTCCTTAGTTAAATAGTCGATTGCCATTTCTTCTGTTTGTTTTTTGCTAATAAAATTCATTACGCTAGGAGTAATAACCCAAAGTATTCCTAAACTTAGTAGTAAAATACTTCCATTTTCAAAAAATAGTCTAATTACCTCTTTGGGCGGGCCAGTTAAACTTCCAGCACCTTTTCCAAATATAAATATAGTAAATACTATTAGTCCAATTCCACAAGCCAAGCTAAACCACATATTTTTGTTGTATGATATTAAATCTGTTTTTGAGTTTTTTTCTGCCTCTTCTGCCGTTGTCCATTCTAATAGGTGCTTTTTAGTCCTGTACATTCTATATAAAGTTTTAGATATTGCTTTTAGGCTGGTGTAAGCTTTATCTGGTATTAAGCCTAATTCTAGTACTCCTCTTATTATGCTAGCTTTTGTGCCGGAAATAGATTTATAAAAAGTTCGTTGGTATACTTCACCATCTTTTTTGTATACTATTTTATTTACTAACTCTATTATAGATGCAATAAGTACAGATACTATAATTGTTGTCATTACTGGCCAAATGCTAATGTTTTTTGAATAATCTAAAACTAATAAAAATATAATTGCAAACAATGCAAATATTTCGAATGTACTTTTTACTAGATTGTTTATAATTTTATATTTTGATACTAAATTAAGTGGATTTTTTTTCTTGCTTCCGTTCTTATCTTTTATTTTACCAAATAGCCATCCAAGTATTTGCCAATCTCCTCTAGTCCATCTACTTGTTCTGGTTTTATATGCCATATACGAAGTAGGAAATCCGTCCATAAGCATTATGTCTGACGCCAAACCACATTTTAAATATGAGCCCTCTAATAAATCGTGGCTAAGTACTGTATTATCTGGTATTTTGTTTTTTAATACTTTAGAAAAAACTTCTAAATCATAAATTCCCTTTCCTGTATATATACCCTCTTCAAAATTATCTTGATACACATCCGATATTGCATTCGTATACGAATCTGTACCTGGCGAACTAGAATAAATTTTGGTGAAATTGCTTTTACTAGCAGATACAAGACCAATTCCCACGCGTGGTTGTATTATGCCATAACCATTTCTTACTGCTCCATCTACTATTTCTGGTTTATTTAAAATATGTGACATTGCTCCCACAAGCTCTAGTCCAGTATTTAAAACAAGTTCTGTATCTGCATCTAGGGTAATAACATATTTTATTTTTGGTATTTTATCTAAATCTATGGTGTTTACTCTAAACTCGTCCTTGTTATTTTTTAAAATATATTCATTAAATTGGTTTAAAAGACCTCTTTTTCTCTCCCAACCTAAATAGCACTCTTCTTTTTCGTTCCATATTCTTTTTCTATATAAAAAGTGGAATTTAGGAAAGTTTAAATTCTT
>CALXWT010000020.1 GCA_944392445.1 uncultured Clostridia bacterium | reverse complement strand
TTAATTTTATTGATTTTTCGAGTTTAGACGAAATAATTAACGAAGCACAAAAATAAAGACAAATTACAAGTTATAGAGTAGATAATAAAAAGTTATCTACTCTATTTGTTATAATAATTAAAAAATGATTATTTATTACTTTTTTTCATAATCTTAATATATACAAAAAGTATGGTATATAAAAACATATAAGGCAATATACAAACTACCAATACTAATAATTTGTTTGAATGAGTTTCTATGTATGAACTTATAATACCTTTTATATTATCTGGATTATTTTCAATTACTTTTTGTTCTCCAAAAGTAGTGGGATATGGTAGTATATTATTTATTATTATTTTAGCATCGCTAGAAGGATTCATAAATCCTTCAACTTTTACTACAGCTATTTTAAAGTCATAATTAGTATGAGATATACTTTGTATATATTCTCTATCTTCTTTTGAACATATCATCATGTATTCTGTTGTTAATATTGTAAAAAGCTCTATAATTAATGGTATCAAACTCAATATTGATAAAGCAACAAGCATTGTAGATATTGTTTTTCTTTTCATTAATATATTTACACTCCTTTTAAACGATTGTTATTATATTGTATAATAGTAACTTTATAAAGTCAAATTATTTTATATTATGAAATCTGTATTGCAATACGGTTAAAATCTTTATCCCACACTAGTATAATATTAAAAAAATAAAATACAAAGTGGTGTAAAATGATGGGAGTATTTGATAGATTTTATAGTAAAGAAAAACTAGTAAGAAAAACAATAGAAATAGATGAAAATTTATATGAAAAATTAAAAGAAATATCTGATAATGAAATTAGTGCATCAGTTAATCAATTAATAAATGCATGTATAGAAGGACTAATTATTAATGAAAATATAAAAATGTATGCAAAAACTAAAAATGAAATTTCAATTAAACATTCACTTCTTATACGAGAATCATTTGTAAAGGGATTAGACGAATTAAAGGATAAATACGATATATCAATATATAAACTTGTAAATATGTCTATTTACAATGCACTAAACGAATATTATGCTAATAAAGATAAGCCAATTTAAGCTTATCTCTATTATAAAAAATTCCTATAATAGTTTCCTTATATAATCGCATATAGGGAAACTAATTTTTTTCCTTAAAACTCAAACCTTTATCAAATCCTATAAAAAACATCATACAAATTTCATATTCGTAAGCTTTATGAAATAGATGATCATATTCTGAAAACATCTCTTTATATTCTTCAGGCATTTGTTCAATTTTATCATTTAGAGCAGTCATTTTATCATTAATTTTTTTATAATCAGATGATGCAAATAACATATCTCTATTTTCATCTAATATAGTATTGGTATATTCAAGGTCTGTTGCATTCATAAATGTTTCTCTCATAATTAATTCTCCTTATTTATAAAATCATTAGTAAATTTGACTGTTGTATTAATAGGTTTTGTAGAACTAAGTATATAATTCTTACTAGTTCGAAAGAATATAATTAATCCTAAAAGTTTATTGTTTTTATTAAAAAGTGGGAAAATCATTTGAGAAGAATAATTATTAGTATCATTTTCTATTAGTTTTATACAAAAGTAGTTCATAATACAAAATAAATTGCTCTTATCAATATTATATGAATTCCAAATTTCAATTAAGTCTAAAATATTATTACTTAATTTATCATTTGATGTTATAGTAATTGCATTATTATCAATAAGCTCTATTAATTTTATATTTTCTAAATCAGTAATAATAATATTAGAATCGCAGACAATTTTTGAATTAGATAAATATTCTTTCAATTTTTCTGAAATATGCATAATAATCCTCCTTTCTGAAAATAATCCATACTGAAATTGTATCAAATTTCAATATGGATTATACAATTATTTTTTGAATAAGTCCAGCAAAAACACTTGTAAACTACAATTAATATTACAAGTATTATTAAACGATAAAAAACTGTATAATTTATTAATAATTTGGAGGGGAAAATGGAAATAAGAGATAAATTGTACAAATATAATAATCCAATAATTGCCAAGACAATAAATATAGATGACAGTATTTATAATAAATTTAAAGATTTATCAGAAAAAGTTTATGATGCTACAATTAGTGAAATTATAAATGTAGCAATAGAAGAATATATAAAAAGAGATAGACCTAATTTTTATGGTAAAACTGAAAAAGAAACAGTAACATATAGATCAATTAGATTAAGAAAAGCAAATGTAGTCAAATTAAATGAATATAGTAAAAGGACAGGAATATCATTTACTCGATTAGTAAATGGTGCTTTAAAAGAGTTTTTAGAAAATCAATAATATAATTTAAATGCACAATAAGGTGTTAATATTCTTACATCAAATTGTGCATTTTTTTTGCCTAAAACGACAATATACGACATTTTTTATTTATGATATATGCTATAATCTTAATAAGGAGTGTGATGTTTTATGAGTAATATTACATTATTAAGAATAAAACATACAGCGAAACTAGAAAAACTTATTAAGCAGAATGCTGATTATCAAAAAATACTAAAAGAGAGTAGAATTGTTGACAAGTATATTGTAATTGAAATGAGAAACATGCTTAATAAGAATAAAGATTACACTATACCTTTTCTCAAAGAATCTACAATTAAACCTGACAAATAAAGAGGAGTCATAGTATAAGCAGGGTTATAATTGTCAAAAATAGAGTATAGTAATTCTTTATTCATACATCTTTTCGCACTAGATAAAGAATTATCTATACTCCATTTTATTTGTAGTGCAGTATAAAATCCTATTTTTGAGGCAGTTATAGAATATAATTTATTTAACTTTAGATTACTATTTTTTCTTTGATATTTAATATAAATTAATTCAACGAAATTATCCGTTCCAGTAGAAGAGGGATTAAATCCTAATTTTAACAATATGTGTTTGATTTTTTCTTTTGTAGAAATTAGAGAATGTGTAGATACCAATTCTTGAGCAACGGAAACTGCTTTGAAATAATCAAAAGGTTTTGGCATTAATCTGTAAATATTAGAAAAATCATATAAGTTTGAAATTAATTCTTTTGAGTGAGAAGTAACAATTATATTCTTTTTATCACTTTTTTCTTTTAGATAGTTTAATACACCTAATCCATTTATATTAGGCATATCTAAATCCAAAAATAATACATCGGGTTTTTCTTCTAAATATTTTTCAATGGTTTCTTTACCACTTGTAGTTAAAGCTACAACTTTAAAATTTGTTTCTTTTGTTAAAAAATTTTTAAATAATTGTAGCTGAGATACATCATCTTCAGCAATCATAACTTTAATCATTTTTTCCTCCATATAAAACAAATTCATATATTATTATACAACTAAAAAGCTTATATTTCAATATGTTCACAAACTATTTTACATAAAAAGTGGTAAAAAGTGGTAACTTTTACTATATTTTACCACTTCTATAGAAAATACGATCAGATTTGTTTAATATATGTTTTAGGACATAAGTCTATAAGTAAAGAAAGTTATTAATTAACATTAGATAAAGAAAAAGAAAACTGATGGAAAAAATTAATAAAATAATTTATTTATAGACTTTGTTTTGATGGAGGGATGTAAATGTAATAAAGCATATATAAAAAAAGTAAAAAGATAAGTTAATAATATTTCTTTACTTTTAGATATTTGTCCAATTTTAAAAGATTGGAGAATATGTTAAATGAAAAGAAAAGATTATTTATTAGAAAAACTATCAAATGAAGAAAAGTTATATTTGAAAACATTAATTATAAATGTAAGGAAAAAATACATAAGAACTAATTATAAATTTATAAACTCAAAATGTATTGACTATTCTGAATTAAATATAGAAGATTCAGAATCAATATTTGACACACTAATATACGAATTTGATAAAGAATTAAATTCAGCTATGGAATTTGAAAAATTAATATCAAATGAAAAATTATATAAAATTATAAGAGCATTGTCTTTAAAAGAAAAGATGATGCTCTTTTATTTATATAAAGAAGAAAAAGATATATACGAAGTTGCAAAAATAATGAATATTAGCTTGGCTACTGCTTATAGATTGAAAAACCAAGCTTTAGATTCAATAATGAAAAAATTTATAGGGGAGGAATAATAGATGTTATTTAATAATTTTAATTTAACAGATGAAGAAATAATGAAGATAATATGTGATTATGAGCCTTTAATAAAAAGAAATTCCTTTGTAAATTCGATGGTTGATGAAGATTTAAATCAGGAAATACAAGAGAATATATATAAAGAATTAAGGAAAAATAGAAAAAAATAAAAAATTTTTCAAAAAATGAGAAAATTTTGACACTTCTTGGACTTTTATTAGTAGATACTTAAAATAAAGGGAGGTGTACTAATATGGAGTCCGAGAAGAATAATTTAATTGAATGGGAAGATGCTATTTCTTATATGCAACTTGCAATACATACATTACAAAATAGTGCGACAGATATAACTCCCAAATCAATTAAGAATGAGATGGAAATGCACAGAAAAAAATTTGGAACAAATGAAGTAAAGAGACTAGTTAAGATTATTTTAAAAGAGAAGTAAATTCTATAAAAAATAGTAACAAAGTAAATAGAGTTAATACTCTATTAGTATTTCTATGTCAAAAATGTGTTAGTAAAAAGTTGCAGTATATAAATTGAGATAGGAGATGTTTATATTGAATATCAAAGAACAAGTATTAAATTTATATTTTATAGATCATAAAAAACAAAAAGAAATTGCAGAACAACTTAATATTTCCAAATATACTGTATCTAGAATAGTTACAAAAGATATCAGATACACAAAAGAAAAAGAAGAAAGAAAAAAACAAAGTAAAGAAAAAAATAAAAGAACAACTATTGAATATATTTATTCTACAAGGACTAAAAAGCAAGTTGATGAGTATGATTCTGTAAGGAAAATGCATATACAAGCGAGTTTAGAATTATCAGAAAGAAATAAACCAATGAATAATAGAACTTATAGAGACTGGAATAAGTCTATATATGAATATAACTATAATACTAAAACATATAAATTAAAAAAAGGAATTAATGTGGGAGCTGATGTCCCAAAGAGAATTAAATGGATTTAAATCAAAATAAGATATTATAAAGGATGCTGTTATGGAAATAATTATAAATTCAGCTACTAATGAGGAATGTTTAAAAAATATAGCATTTATAAGGGCGTTATTAATAAAGTATTCAATAGAGAATCTAAAAATAGACTATTCTCAAAAGGAGCAATTGAGAAAACAGATATTAGAATATCTGAAAAGTTCTTGAATATAAACTAAAAGAGAGTTAGAATAGCCAAAACTAAAAGAAGGAAGATTTTTAATGAAAAAACATATTTTAATTTTTATCTATTCTAGAAAGTCAAAATATACAAATAAAGGTGATTCAATAGGAAACCAAATTGAATTAGCAAAAGAATACATAGATTTACATTATCCTAATAGTGAATATGATGTTGAAACAAGAATCTATGAAGATGAAGGTTTTTCTGGTGGAAATATAGATAGACCGAATTTTCAAAGAATGATGAAAGATGAATTAAAATACCATGCAGATATTTTAATATGCTACAGATTAGATAGGATTAGTAGAAATATATCAGACTTTTCTAGCCTAATGGAGCAACTAAAAAAATACAACACTGATTTTGTATCTATTAAAGAACAATTTGATACAAAAACTCCTATGGGTAGAGCAATGATGTATATAGCATCTGTTTTTGCACAACTTGAAAGAGAAGTTATAGCAGAAAGAATCAGAGATAATATGCATGAACTTGCCAAAACAGGCAGATGGCTTGGAGGGTTAACACCTACTGGTTTTACAGCTGAAAGATATGATTTAGTTCAGATACTTGAGAAAAATATCGATAATCAACTAGAAAGAAAAGTTAAAAAGGCTTGTAAATTGATTGAAGATAAAACAGAAAAGAAGATAATAATAGATATGGCAAATATATTTTTAGAAAAGAAATCTTTAGCAGGGACAGAAACAGAATTAATTAATAGGAATATTATTTCTAGAACAGGTGTATTTTTTTCAACTAGCAGAATTAGAGCTATACTTACTAATCCTGTATATGCAACTTATGATGAAGCAACCGAGAAATATTTTGAAGAAAATAATATTGAATTATTTGTTAGTGAAGAGAAAAAAGGTAAATACGGTAAATATGGATTAATTGCGTATAATAAAACTGATAGTGGAACTTTAAAAGATAAATCTGAATGGATTGTTGCTGTTGGAGAACATAGAGGCTTTTTTAGTGGATTAGAATGGATTAAAATTCAAGATATTATAGATAAGAATAAAGATAAAAGATATCGTGCTAGTAATCGTACTAACAATGCTCTTTTATCAGGAATATTACGATGTGATTGTTGTGGATCATTTATGAGACCAAAAGCAACAGGTAATCAGCCTAAAAATGCTAATTATAGAAGATATTATTATACTTGTGAGCTAAAGGATAGAAGTAAAGGTTCAAAATGTAATGGTAAAAATATCAATGGTATTGTTTTAGACAATGAAATAGTTAAAAAATTAAAAGAAATTTTTATTCCGAATTCTGATATTTATAATGAACTAAAATCAATGTCAATATCTAAAAAAGATAATATAAAAAGTAAAAATGAGGAAATAGAGATTTTAGATAATAAATATAAGAAAAATAATACAGAAATACATAATTTGGTTGAAAAATTAAAATACATTGATGTAAGTATTATAAATGTAGTTAATGATGAAATAAAAAGACTACAGGAAGAGAATAATTCTATTCAAGAACAGATAACTATTTTAAAAAATGACAATAAAAGTAATAGAATTGAGGAAAACTTTGAAAAATCAAGCAGTCAACTAGTTTTAGATATTATAAATAATTATTTCAATATATTTGATGAGTTAGATATTAAATTAAAAAAAGATATTTTAAGATTGCTTATTAAAGATGTGAAAGGAAATGGAGAAAAAGTAACAGTAAATTTATTGAATACAAATATTGATGCAGAAAGGAAAACATTCTTCTTTGATAGTTTTAATAAAATAGAAGATGTAGTAAATTCTCCATTAGAGCACGATAGCGATTGCGACAGTATATTGACTGCGAACTCTTTAAGTTCGCCAACAGAATACGATAGCAGTTGCAACAGTAATTATGAATAGAGTGCAAGCCGTCGAAGGAGAATATGCTAGAGTGTCACAAGGAGGCAATATTCAAAATATTATATTTCAACCAGGTCAATTCGACTGTGTGCGAGAAACAATAAATGGCCAGTATAACCCCCAAAACATATATAATATGAATCCGACTGATGTGCATTATGAAATAGCTGACTGGGCTCTGTCTGGAAACAAGTTAAACGAAATAGGGGAGTGCTTATGGTATTTGAATCCTTTTCGACCTAATTGTGGAAGCACTTTTCCTACAAACGGGTCTGGTACTTTCCATACACGAATAGGGGAGCACTGCTTTTACAGACCTAGTAGTACGTATGCTAATACTTAATTAATGGCAATATTTATACTTAAAAAAAGTTAATACAAAACTTTTTCAACCTAAAATTTTTTGAGAAAGGAAGAATAATAATTATGGATAATGAAAAAAAAATTGAAACAAAAGAAAACAGGAATGTTGTTATCAATTCCGAGACACCAGAAATGCTTACAAACAATATTTACACACCTGCATTTTTAAGAGAAAACATAGGAAAACTAATGAGAGTAGAATTTTTAATTGGAACAAACAATTTAGTTGATAGAACAGGAATACTAATAGATGTTGGAGCAAGCTACATTTTACTTAGAGCATTAGAAAGTGACGTTATTACTTATGCCGATATATATTCAATAAAATTTATAACAATTTCTAATTTACCATACAATATGTTACTAAATTATAACAATGGTAATAATATAAATAATTTTCCAAACAATTCTAATTTGCAAAGTATGAATAGCATTGGCAATAGATATTATTAAGATAACAGCATTTTATCAACAATTAGAAAAAGTAAAACATTAATTTATATATTTATTAAAAAAATATTGACAATAAAAATATATAAGGATAGAATAATAACAAATAATGTTGTACGAGGGGGATAAAAATGAAAAGTAAACATTGTAAGAAGAAAAACAAAGTTTTTGGAATATCGGCTATTTTACTTATAATACTAGTTGCTTCTTTTATTGTATTCTTTATTAAAAATAATAGCCAGTTACAGTTAAATGAGCAAGTAGTAGAACAAGCCAAAACACTCACTGAAGATCAAATTTTAGAGTTAAAAGATTCAATTAAAATAAATAACTTAACAATAGTTGGAAGAACAACAGGAACAGAACCTTTTACTCAAGTGGAGGAAGGAGAAGAAATACCTGAAGTTCCTGGACCGGGTGAAGATTATAGTCCTACTGATAATTATGTAAGAGCTTTAGATATTGTAACATATAGCTTAAATGTTACAACGGCACCTAACACTTTTAAGGAAGGAATAACAGATTCTACTATACTATATGGTGGAATTATTAAAGTAAAAGCATCTATCCCAAATCAAGGGGAGAATCCTCTTATGACTTGGGAGTTAGATGCATGGATGGAAAATGCACAACTAAGTGAAGATGGAACAGAACTTTATGCTGAATTTACGATTCCAGATGATCAAATGAGTAGTCAAAAAACTCAGCAACTAACATTTTCATTCAGAGTTGGAGGAGAAGCTAAAGAAGTAAATCCAAACCAAACTCCTACATTCGAAGTTTGGATGGACGGAAATAAACCAGACAATGAGGAATCACAGGCACCTAGTGTAACAATAAAAGACAATATTTCTGCATCAATTCAAATATCGGCTTCACAAGATTTTAATATAAAAATTTCAAAGGGAGATTTAACTCAAAAATGGACTAATGAAACTGAAGATGGAACAACGCAGAATGGGTATTACATGAATTATGGTGTTGCAATTGGAATGGCACAAAGAAACAAATTACTTACAGACTTAAGAGGCTTAGAAAAACCAATCGGTACTTTTGAGGTAAAATTAAAATTAGATTATTCTTATTCTAATGGAGTTGATTGGATTCCAGTAAATGAAGATACAGAAAATAGTTTAGGACCTGCAAATGGAACTAGTCTAGTAGGATATTCTATAAATGGAGTTAATAGTTCAACATTTTGGCCAAGAGATTCCATTGTTGTAAGTAATTTGCCTAATGGAAATTCAAATGTTAATCCTAATAATCCAGAAAGAAATGTTTATAATTCTGGAGATATTACTGTTTCACAAGACGGAGATATTATTACAATTACTTTTGAAAATTATGAAATTTCAGATGAGTTTCCTACAGAATCTAGAAATGGAAGTTCTTTTGGAGATTTATCTCAAGGATATTTTGCAGTAGGAAATTTAGAGATTTTTTCACCGTTTTATAATGAGGATTCGGAGACGATTAGTCAGTACCAATTAAATATAAGTGTGATTGAAGCAACTTTCTCTACAGCATCAGTCACAAATAAAGTTATTACTACTAATGAAGATACTAATACAATAGATGATGTTAATATTTCAGATAATAGAATTAATTATGCCATGACTAGAGAATTAGATCATCAGGTAGAATATAAGCTTCAAGTAAGAAACGAAAGAAATGGATTAATTGAAACTGTAGACCTTAATGGAGATGGAATTAGAGGATTAGGAGATGAAGTAATTGTCAAAAGCTATTATAATGCGTATGATGGGCCATATGAAGGTGGTACAGAACGAATAATTACTTGGAGTAGTGATATATTAGAATTAAAAAAGTACAATGATAATGATTGGTATGCTATTTCGGAGTCATCTGGACTTAATCATCCATTTGCTCCACAAGAGAATATTAAAACAAAATACGGAATATATAAATTAGAAAAAAATAAAGGAATAACTGACGATGAAGAAGTGAACAATGCTGAATATGATGACTTCTTGTGGTATGATACTGCTGAAGAAGCTCTAGAAATAGGAAAAATAGCGGCAGTATACATGGACGACCCTGATTATAATGGATATAGAAATAATAGAACATTAGAATTAAAATTTAATGTAATAGAAGATGAAGGAAACATTGGTAGGGTTGCAGTCGTAAGACATAAAGCAAAGTTATATGAGGATAAAGAAAGAACAAAGATTAGCCATGAAATCGGGAAAAATTATTCAAAAACAAAATATAATGAAGAAGGTATAATTATAGCAACACACACATCTAGATATAGAGGAAATAGTATTTTAATTATACAAAATAAAGTCGGAGTTAAGAATACAACTACAGATTTATCAAGTGCCGGAGTTGCAAAAAAGAATTATAATATTGATGATGGAATAGTAAACTATCAAATTACACCAACATTAACAAATGATAGACAAGCATCAGATGCAGATAGTTATATTGATAAAGTAGTTGTTACTAATTATTTACCATCAGGGCTAACTTATAAAGCAACATCATCAAATAAGGAACCTGAATCAGTTGTAGTTGATCCTGAAACAGGTGAAACTATAATAACATGGGTATATGAAAATTGGCAAGTTAATAGACCTGCACCTGATTATCCTTCTATTACGTTTGCAGCCAATATAGATGTATCTATACAAAATAATGCTCAACTAGAAAATAGAACTGTAATCTTTACAAAAAATGACTATAGAGATGAAGAAGAGTATAGAACAGCAATATATGGTATACTAATTGCAAATTTATCTAGCTTACAAGGAACACAGGATTTTAGCAAGGACGTTGTGGAAATTAGTGAGGGATTAATATCTAATTTGACTATACAAAATTATTCACAAGTACAGTTAAAAAATGTAAGAGCATTACAGATATTGCCATATAATGGTGATGAAAATGGAAGTGACTTTGTGGGAACATATAATATAGAAGTTGGTTCTATACCACAGGGTATGCAGGCATATTATACAGAAGTTTCTATTGATTTATTAGAGAAAAATGCTGGAGTTAGTAGAGATGATTTTGATAGATTAAATCCAGCAAATATAAATTTTGATACTACAACTGCATGGATAAAATTGAATGGAGGGGAGACTCTTTCTAGAGCAACTGCAATTGTGTTAGTACAAGACGTATTAGCTGCAAGGGAAGATGCAACTTTCAGTTATGAGATAATTCCAAATAATAATGAACCAAATAGCAAATATATTGTTTCATCTAATTTAATTGCAACTGGATTTCCATCAGTTTTAAAGACTAATTTGGACATAGGAATTGTAGTACAAAGAACAATAGACGGAACGGTATGGTATGATGGAAATGAAGATGGTCTTATGAATGACTATGAGGCAAGAGCATCTAATATATCTATAGATGTTATTGACTCTGCAACAGAGCAAATAGCAAAAGATGTTTTTGGTAAAGACTTATCAAATATTGTAACTGATGAAAACGGAAATTACAAAGTTGTTGGTCTTGCAAAAGGTGAATACAAAGTAAGATTTACAATACCAGATAATACACAAGTGACAGCAAAAGGAAAAGGTAATGATAATACAGTAAATAGCAAGGTGAATACTAATATAATAGACGGAAAAGCTGTAACAGATACATTAACAAATTTAAATATAGATGATTTAGAAAATTTAGAAAATGAACAATACATAAATCTCGGTTTAATTAAAGAAACAGGCACTGTTGAAATTCAATATATAACTAGACAATTAAATGATGATGGAACAGAAGAAGAAATACAAATTGCTGATTCTGAGATAATAACAGGCTCTATAGGTGCAGAATTCGATATATCTAACAAAGAGAAAATAATATCTAATTATATAAGAACAGATGATGATTTTAACAAAAATGGAACATTTACAGTTGATAAGCAAACTATAAAAATATATTATGAAAAAATTCCAAATGGAACAGTTGTTGTTAAGCACATCCTAGTAAATCCTGATTTGACTGAAGAACTAATAGAAGTCGAATATATGCAAGGCAATATAGGTGAGGAATACTCAACTAGTAGATTGGAAAGTAATACATATATACCAAGTAAATTAATGCCTGATACAGAAAATACAACAGGTATATTTACGAGTGGACCTATTGAAGTAAATTATTACTATGAAAAAATTCCTGGTGGTAAAGTTACAGTCAGGTATGTTAGAAAACAAATTTTATCTGATGGTGGAATAGTTGAAATTCAATTAGCTAGTCCAGTTATACTAAATGGATATGTTGGTGAAAAATTTACAACAACTAAAATGGATATAGATGGCTATTCTATAGATACTTCAGAGACATTACCAAGTGGAACAGGTACTTTTACAACAGAAGAGCAAGTTATTACATATTATTATGCTAAGCCAGAAACTGGAACAGTCACTATAAGATATGTAGAAAAAGTATATAATGCAGATACTGATTCGTATGAGGAAAAGGATTTGATAGAACCAACAACATTAGTTGGATATATTGATGAAGAATATAGAACTGAGAGAAAGCCAATAGACAATTATAGAGCAACTGAACCAGAGCCAAACAATACAACAGGTAAATTCAGTTCAATTCCTATAACAGTAACTTATTATTATGAATTATTACCTAAAGGAACACTTACAGTTATTTATGAAGATATTTATGGAAACCTAATGAAAGATGAAAATGATCAGGAAGTCCAACCAATAACAACAACAGAATATATTGGAAAGGAATACAATTGTGTACCTAAAGCATTTGAAGGTTATTCTGTTGTAGTTCAACCAGATAACTATAAGGGAACATATACAGAGACACCACAAACAGTAAGGTTTATTTATGATAAAAATACATATAATTATAGGGTTGAGTATTATTTTGAAGGTGAAAATTTAGAATATGAAGTTGACGATACATATACAGTAAATGGTAAAGCAAAATATGAGGATATTATTGATACATATGACAAGATAGAAAGAATAGGATATAGTTTCGTAAAAGTAGAAGGAGCTCCATTACAAATCGGAGTATCAGAAAATAATAATGTAATAAAACTTTACTATGATAGAAATACATATAATTATAGTGTAGAATATTATTATGAAAACGACAATGGGGAATTGATTAAACAAAATCTAACAGAATATGGTACATCAAAATATGGATATGATATAACAGAATATGTCGATAAAAATATTCCTGGCTATTATCTAAAAGAAAAGGAAAACTATCCTCTAAATATAACTGAAAAAGAAGAAGATAATATAATGAAATTGTATTATTATAAGCAAGATGCTACAATTAATGTACAATATATTGATATTGATAGTAATGAAGAAATATCAGATGCAGAGAATGTATATGGAAAAGTAGGACAAGAATATGACGTAACAGATAAGAAAAAAGATATAGAGAATTATCAATATGTTGGTGACTCTGAAAACCTAAGAGGATACTTTTTAGAACTTCCAGAAGATAATAATACAATAACAGTGAACTTTTATTATAAGAAAACGGGAAAAGTAATTACAAAGTATGTAGAAATTAGGGAACAAGAAAAACATGATGAGGAAGGAAATCCTATTCTAGATCCAGATACAGGAAAGCCAATAATTGAAGAAGTAGAAGTAGAAATATTTAAAAGTAAGCTAGACGAAAAAATAATAGGAGAGTTTGTTACAGTATCTCCAATAGCTATAACTAATTATACACTTCTAGATGGACAAAGCGAACAATCTGTAGAAGTTGTAGACGGAGAAAAGATTGTAAAATATTACTATACAGGAAAAGCTGGGGGAACAATAGAAAATCACATTGATTATATAACAGGTGATATATTAGAACAGATTAGTCATGAAGGAAGACAAGGAGATTATTATAAATATAATAGTAAAACTTTTGATGGATACGATTTAGTAGAGACAGAATTGCCTAATAATGCTGAAGGATATATGAAGGAAGATACGATAGAAGTTAATTATTATTATATTAAGAAAGCAAAAGTTATA
The DNA here is from genome assembly GCA_944392445.1 of uncultured Clostridia bacterium. Taxonomy (GTDB): domain Bacteria; phylum Bacillota; class Clostridia; order TANB77; family CAG-508; genus CALXVA01. The sequence goes on along the minus strand of CALXWT010000020.1, from coordinate 14,888 downwards.
GTGGAATATATAGATGAAATTTCAAATGAAAAGATATTAGTAGATGGAAAAGAACTTACAGAAGAAATTGATGGACACGAAAAAGATGAATATACAACAGAGAAAAAAGAGATTGAAGGATATATATACACTAGAACAGACGGAAATGAAACTGGAGAGATGAATGTTATAGTTAACATAGATCAAGATGGAAATAAAACATATAATAATATTACAAAAGTCATATATTTCTATAAAAAAAGAGCCGGTGGGGTAATTGAAAGACACATTGATATCCTATCTGGGGAAATTATAGAAGAAAATACTCATGAAGGAAAAGAGAATGATCCATATAATGTTAATAGTAAAGAGTTTACAGGATATGACTTAGTTGATTCTAAATTACCATCTAATGCGGAAGGCAATATGACAGTTGAGCCAATTATTGTCGAGTATTATTATATAAAAGAAGCATCTGTTAAAGTGAAATATATAGATAAAGGAACGAATAAGGAAATAGCTGATGCAGTAATAATAAAAGGACATGAAGATGATGAATATACAAGTGATAAATTGGATATAGATTATTATAGACTCATAAATGAGCCTAATAATAAAGAAGGTAAAATGACAGCTGAAATAATAAAAAATGATGATGGAACAGTAACGGTAAATAATGTTACAGAAGTCATATATTATTATGAAAGACTTAGATTTAATTTTAAAATTGATCAAAATGTAACAGATATAAAACTTAATGGAGAAAAAGTAGGAATAAATAATGGCAAGCTTGAAAAATTAGAAATAAGTATCAATAGTATTTATAATTCTAATGTTGAAATAACATATGAAGTAAAAGTTACAAATGATAGTGAAATTAAAGGAACAGCCAATGTATTTGTTAATATTCCAGAAGGTTTAGAAATAATAGAAGCAGAAGGATGGAGTAAATATAATGATGGACTAACTAGAAAAGTAGAAAATCTTAAACCAAGTGAGAGCAAAGTATTTACTATTAAATTAAGATGGGAATATGGTAAAAACGAAACAGGAATTAAAACAAATATTGCAGAAATAAAACAAACACTTAATGATGCAAATTTTGAAGAAGTTGAAACTGAAGATAATACTTCGACAACAGAAGTAGTAATCTCTGCTTCAACAGGAGGTAGTTCTAACACAGGTTTAAAAATTACTTTTGTAGCATTAATAATTATTGCAATTACAATTATACAAATAAAAAAGCATAAAAGAAAAGCAAATAAGAAATAATTGTATAAAATTTATAGAATATTAAAAATTAACTTTAACTTAATACATTAACTAATTTTACAAAAAAACTTGTACTTTTCTTAAATAACATATATAATATAAGTGTTATTATGATATTTAAGGGAGGTACAAGTTTTATGTCATTTATAGAAGGACTAAAGAACAAAGCAAGACAAAATATAAAAACTATAATATTAACTGAAAGTGAAGATAAAAGAGTTTTAGAGGCGGCTCAAAAAGTAAAAAAAGAAGGATTTGCAAATATCATTCTTATTGGAAATAAAGAAGATGCAAATAAGCTAGCAAAAGAGAATAATATAGATATTTCTGGAATTCCAGTAATAAAACCAGAAACTTCAGATAAATTTGATGAATATGCAAATGCATTTTATGAACTAAGAAAAGCTAAAGGAATGACAGAAGATAAAGCAAGAGAAATGTTAAAAGATAATATGTACTTTGGAACTATGATGGTAAAAATGGGGGATGCTGACGGATTAGTTTCAGGCGCTTGCCATTCAACAGCAAATACTTTAAGACCAGCACTTCAAATATTAAAAACTGCTCCTGGAACAAAATTAGTTTCAGCATTTTTCTTAATGGTTGTTCCAAATTGCAATTATGGAGAAAATGGAATATTTATATTCGGAGATAGTGGATTAGTAGAGAATCCAACTGCAGATGAATTGTCAGAAATAGCAATATCTTCAAGTAAAAGCTTTGAACAATTAACTGGAAAAGAGTCAAAAGTGGCAATGCTTTCATATTCTACTTATGGAAGTGCACATTCTGAATTAACAGAAAAAGTTGTAGAAGCTACAAAATTATTAAAAGAAAAGATGCCAAACTTAATATGTGATGGAGAATTGCAATTAGATGCTGCAATAATTCCAGAAATAAATGCAAGCAAAGCACCAGGTAGCCCTTTAAAAGGAGAAGCAAACACTTTAATATTCCCTAATTTAGATGCAGGAAATATAGGATATAAATTAGTACAAAGACTAGCTAATGCCGAAGCGTATGGACCTTTGTGTCAAGGTATTGCAAAGCCAGTAAATGACTTATCAAGAGGATGCAATAGTGATGATATTGTAGGTGTTGTTGCAATAACAGCTGTACAAGCTCAAGAGAAATAAAAGTCTAGCAAATTTTAAGCTAATTCATTATATAGAAAAATTGCAAATTTAAACAATGAATTAGAAAACAATATAGATACAACATATTTTTTACATAAATATATAAAATTTTAGGAGGTTTTTTAATGAAAATTTTAGTTGTAAACTGTGGAAGTTCATCTTTAAAATATCAATTAATTGATATGGAAACAGAAGAAGTAATGGCAAAGGGATACTTAGAGAGAATTGGTTTGGAGGATTCTTTTTTAACACATACTGTAAATGGTGAAAAACATAAAATAGAGAAAAAAGTTGCAAACCACGAAGAAGGAATAAAATTAGTTATAGAACAACTATTAGACAAAAATTATGGAGTAATTAAAGACTTAAGTGAAATAGATGCTGTAGGACATAGAATAGTTCACGGAGGAGAAAAGTTTAGCAAATCTGTTGTTATTACAGACGAAGTTGAAGAAACAATAAAAGAATGTATACCTCTTGCACCATTACATAATCCAGCTGGAATCACAGGAATTGAAGCTTGTAAAAAAGCTTTAAAAGGTGTACCAATGGTTGCAGTATTTGATACAGCGTTTCATCAAACTCTACCTAAAAAAGCATATATGTATGCTATACCTTATGAATATTATGAAAAATACGGAGTACGTAAATATGGTTTCCATGGAACATCACATAGATTTGTTTCAAAAAGAGTAGCAGAAGTTATGGGAAAACCAGTAGAGGATTTAAAAATAATAGCTTGCCACTTAGGCCAAGGCGCAAGTTTATGTGCAATCGAAGGTGGAAAATCTATAGAAACAACAATGGGATTAACACCACTTGCAGGTGTGCCAATGGGTTCTAGATCTGGAGATATAGATCCATCAATAGTAACTTTCTTAATGAAGAAAGAAAACTTATCTTGTGATGAAATGGATACAATTTTAAACAAAAAATCAGGAAAATTAGGTCTTTCTGGTGTAAGTATAGACGATAGAGATATAGAAGCTGAAGCAGAAAAAGGAAATGAAAGAGCACAGCTTGCAGTAGATAACTTTGTGTACCAAGTTGCTGGCTATATAGGAAAACTTGCAGTACAAATGAAAGGTGTAGACGTTATTACATTTGCCGGTGGTATAGGTGAAAATGGAATAAGTGCAAGAAAACAAATTTGTGAATACCTAGAGTGTATGGGTGTAAAAATAGATGACGAAAAAAATAATTGTAGAGGAAAAGAAGTAGAAATTACTACACCTGATTCTAAAGTAAAAGTATATGTTATACCAACTAACGAAGAGCTTATGATAGCAAGAGATACTGCAGAATTAGTAAAATAGTATAAATTAAGAACGGTATTAAAAAATAGATATATAAAGAACCTAAGATTAAGCATTAAGTAGATATATTCTATTTAGTGCTTAAATTAGTTTTAAATCGTGTTAGGATAGATAATAAAAATAGAGAGATGTTATGGAAGAAACAAATGTACAAAAGAATGTAAAGACTAGAGATACTAATGCAATATGTTTCTTTATGAAATTTAGAACTATTAGCATAAAATCTACTTTAGTAAATAGATTTATTAGTTTTATATCTCCTTCGTTTAAAATATGCTTTACTAATTAATATGATTTAGGCAAAATTAGTTTCGTTTGAAAGGAAAGAAAAAATGGAAGAAAAGAATGAAAAAAACTCTAAAAAAGTAAGAGTAATTATAATAGTAATATTGGTTTTACTTTTAATAGACGGAATAGTAGCATGGTACATTATATCAAATTTGGATAAAAACAAACCTGATGAAGTTTTTTATGCATATATTGAGTGTTTAAAAAATCAAGACTATGAAGGCATGTATTCACTAATTTCTGACTCTACAAAGCAACGTGTTGATAAAGATACATTTTTAGCAAGAAACAAGAATATATATGAAGGAATAGAAGCTACAAATATTGAAATTTCTAATCTAATATATGATGAAGATAATAAAAGTATAGATTATGAAATGTCATTTAATACATTAGCAGGACCAATTAGTATATCTAATACAGCTACTTTTGACAGACAAGGAGATAATAAATATTACCTAAACTGGTACTCAAGCTTAATATTCCCAGAATTGCAGGAAAGCTATAAAGTAAGAGTATATTCAAACTCAGGCTCTAGAGGAGATATATTGGATAGAAACGGAAACATACTTGCTACAAATAACGAAAATGGAGAAAGAGAATATCCTTACGGTGAAATTACAGCACATCTTGTAGGATATGTCAGAGGCATAAGTGAGGAAGAACTTGAAGCCCACAAAGGAGAAGGATATACTGCAAGTAGTATAATCGGAAAAAACGGCTTAGAATTAGCATTTGAAGACAGACTAAGAGGGAAAAATGGTACAGGCATATACATAGTTGACGCAAATGAGGTAGTACTTAAAACTATTGCAGAAACAGATATGGAAGATGGGGAAGACATTAGAACTACAATAGACATAGAATTACAACAAAAAATATATGAGGAATATAGAAATGATAATGGATTTTCTGTTGCAATGAATCCAAAAACTGGTGAGGTATTAGCAATGGTAAGTACACCAAGCTTTGATTCAAATAAGTTTATAACAGGATTTACAGATGAAGAATGGCAAGCCTTAAGCACTGATGAAAATACGCCAATGTTTGCAAGATATGAAAGTACATGGGTTCCAGGTTCATCTTTTAAACCTATAACAGGTGCTATAGGGCTTTCAACAAATAGTTTTACTGCAACAGAAAGCTTTGGTAGTAGTACATTAAGTTGGCAAAAAGATGAAAGCTGGGGAGACTACAGAGTTACAACATTAACTACTTATGGTGGTACGTCAAATTTACGAAATGCTCTAATTTATTCAGACAATGTATACTTTGCAAAAGCAGCAATTCGAATTGGAGCAAATACATTTGCAGAACAATTATTAAACATTGGATTTGACAAAGAAATGGATTTTCCAATTTCAATGTCAACATCACAATTCGGAAGCAATAATGAATTCTCATCAGAAATAAGTTTAGCTGACTCTGGATATGGACAAGGTAAAATATTAGTAAATCCATTACATGTTGCTTCAATTTATTCCGCATTTGTAAATGATGGAAATATGATAAAGCCATATATAGAATACAAATCAACATCTGATGAGCCAGAATACTGGCTCGAAGATGCTTTCTCAAAAGGTGCTGCAGATGAAATAAGAGATGACTTAATACAAGTAGTAGAAAATGCAAATGGTACTGGTCACGAAGCTAGAATAAGTGGCGTAACATTAGCTGGAAAAACAGGGACGGCAGAACTAAAAGGAGCAGGAGAAGATGAGGGAGAAGAGCTAGGCTGGTTTAACACCTTTGTTGTAAGTGATGAAGATGATGAGCAACTTCTAATGATAAACATGATAGAAAATGTAGAAAATAGAGGAGGAAGCCATTACCTTCTTCCAATAGTAAGAAATATAATACAAGATTATTTGGGATAATAATTTGTAAAACGAATATTTATTATTTCAGGCTTTTATCTGAAATCGAGGTGTCTTTAATTATAGTACTTTATCTAAAATTAAAGGCACCTTGATTCATATATAATTTTTAGTAAATAAAATCCTAAATTTTATATCAAATCTTAAATTCATAAAATTATTGGCTCAATTTGTTCTTTATCAAGAGCCTTTTCTATTGTTGGAATTAAATACTTAAAATCAGCTACTAACGAGCGAGGTTTTGTAATTGGATTATCTTGCTTGAATGGTACAAAAAAATAATTATTTCTGTTTAATAATTTTCCAATATTTTCAGCACTTCCAGATAATCCGTCATTTGTAGAAATAGCTATTACAACTGGATTATTATTTCTTAAATGAGACTTTGTAGCCATAAGTACAGGAGTATCTGTTATACCATTAGCAAGTTTTGCGATAGTATTTCCAGAGCATGGAGCAATTACCATTATATCTGTAAGTTTCTTTGGCCCTATAGGCTCAGCTCCTTGAATTGTATGAATTATATCAGCTTTTCCAGTAATTTCTTTAACTTCATCTATATAATCTTGTGCTTTACCAAATTTAGTATCTAAATTATACGAATTATATGACATTATCGGTAATATATCAGCTTTTTCTTTCTTTATTTTTTTAAGTTCTTCTAATACGGCTTTAAAAGTACAGAAAGAACCAGTGAATGCAAATCCTATTTTTTTATCCTCTAATTTCAAAAAACAACACTTCCTTTCTTTAACAACTTATTACTATATAATATGTTGTTATGTAAAGCAAAGTGCTGTCTTATATTATTTATACACCATTCAAAGGATTTCTTTCGACTGCATCTCTAACTTGTTCATTGCTTACGTGAGTATAAATTTCTGTAGTAGCTATACTTTCATGACCTAAAAGCTCTTGTAATGCACGTATATCCACATGTCCATACTGATACATTAAAGTAGCTGCAGTATGCCTCAATTTATGAGCAGAATATTTAGAAGTGTCTAAACCAGCTTTCATTAGCTCTCGTTCTACAATATATTGAACCATACGATTACTAATTCTTTCTTTTCTCTTACTCAAAAATAGTGCTTTGTTAGAGCCTTTAGAATCAACTTTAACACCATCTTTTGGGCGAACTGATAAATAATCTTGTATAGCTCTTATACAAGCCTCATTTAAGTAAATAGTGCGTTCCTTATTACCTTTACCAATTACGGTAAGCTTATATTCACTAAAATCAATATTAGAAATATTTATTCCTACTAGCTCGGATAAACGTAATCCACAATTAAGAAATAGGGTAATAATTGCATAATCTCTTTCCTTGTTTTCATCATTTTCATCAGCTGTAACACTCAAAAGTTTTTTACTATCATCTAAAGACAAATATTTAGGCATACGCTTCTCTTGCTTAGGAGTTTTTATACCTAAAGCTGGATCATCATCAATTAGTTTTTGATCATATAAATATGCGAAAAATATTCTTATTGTAGATATTTTTCTAGCTCTAGTAGCAGGCCTACTTCCTTGATTTAAAGCGAGGTAGGAGAGAAAGGAGTTAATATCATTTGTAGTTATTTTTTTCAAAGTTTGTATATCAAAATCTCTAATATTTATTTTAGAAAAATCTGTTTCTTTAGTTATTTTTAAGTGAATTTTCATATATTTTAGGAACATATTTAAGTCATAATTATATTCTTTAACAGAATTAGGAGATTTATTTAAAACCACAGCTGAATAGTCTAAAAATGAATTTACATATTCAGGGTTTAAATCGGAATTTATCATAATTTTTTCACCTCTAAAATTTCATTTGTTATAATGCCTGAGTCCTTAACGTGAATTTAGTACAATGGTTTAATTGCACAAAACATTCTGGAAATAATATATACCAATATTGTAATAAATTCAAGAAAATTACTTGATTTTTTTAGTAAAATATTTCATAATGAAATAGTAAAAAGTTAGGGAGATTATAGAGATGAATAATTTTGAAGATTTAGAAAAAAGAATAATAAAAGAATTAAGTAAAAAAATTTATTTTAACATGAGCATCAGTTATAAAGAATTTTTAAATTTATATGAGCCATATAAGTCCATCCTAGAAGAAGAAGAGTTTGCTAAAATCTTAGGAATAACTTATGATAACTGGCAAAGTATTAAAAATAGAGGTACTAGAACTAAAATTAAAGCCACTAGATTAAATAAAGAAATATCTGATATGAGAATAAATCAAATTATAGGAGAAATAAGAAGCAAAGGATTTGAAGACAAAGTTATAAGTTATGCTGAATTCTTACAATTATATGAAGCATATAAAATTGAAATGTCAGAACCAGATTTTGCACAAGTACTAGGTATTACTTATACTAATTGGAGTAATATGAGACATGCAAATTCTAAAGCAAGAATATTAAAACCAGTGAGTAAGCATATATCTGAAGAAAGAGTAAACGAGATAAAACAAGAAATTATAAAAAAGGGATATGCAAACAAGCTTATAAGTTACGAAGAGTTATTACAATTATATGAACCTTTTAAAGAAGAAATAACAGAATCAGATTTTGCACAATTATTAGGAATCACTTATTTGAATTGGAATAATATGAGAGGTGGAAAAAGAAGAGTAAGAATTCTAAAATCTGTTGATGAAACTTTAGATAACAAAAAAATTAGAAGTTCAAAAACTTCCTCTTTTGAAGAACAACAAATGCAATTAGAAATGCAAATACAAGAAAATTCCACACCTATAGATGTAATGCAAATATGTTTAACTGTTGGTATGACAAGAAATCAAACATTAAAATATTGTATGAAAAAATTTAGTTTAACAAAAATAGAACTTTTAGAGATGATGACTCATAGTTTGCAAGAAAGGAAAAAAATTGAGAAAAAGGATGAGAGAGAAATTTAAGTAAGTTGCGGAGGTTATTGAAACAATAGAGTAGGGGGGATAGCACATTTTTTAATATATAATAGCTATGAAAATATATTAAATAAAATTTTGTGCAACGAACATTGTAATATCAAAAAAACGAACATTTGTTATTTAATGATTTTTTTATAGAATTTATATAATATTTTAATTAAATTATTGTTTCATTAAGTTCAAAATCGTTTTTAATCAATTTTAATTATTGAAATGTAAAATTAATCATTTATTATATAAATTTTGTTTATAATGAATTTCGTTTGCAGATTTATATATTCTAATTAATATAATATTTGCATTTTGTACTATAATCTTATAAATTCTATGATTTTTACAATAGCTGTATTACAAACTAAAATCATACAAAATAATGACCTTCTAAAATCAATCATATATAAATATACAAAAAAGTACAAAAAAATCGACACACGAGAATCGATTTTAAGCCGTTTTTATTTTTTAGACATATAGTTTGTTGTCCATAAAATAAGGCAAATATAGAGAGATAGGCACTTTGGAGATTTTTGAAAAATTTTCATACAATTTAATAAATATATAATAAGAAAAAATTATAGATATAAATTTAAAAATATATTAAGTAAAATAATTATAGTAATGAAATTATATAAGTAAAATAAAAAAATATCTTAAAATTGATTTTAATAAGTTAATAAGTCATAAGAATAAAGATTATAATAATAATGAATATTAGTATGTATAGAACAGCTAAAAGCCTTGAATATGTAAGAGTATAGGTTTATGGCTGTTTTATATTTTTCTCCTATCTCTATTTGCACAAAACTTCGATTTTGTGCAATAGACTATCTTTTTTATTAAGGGTCTATTGCACTCCCTCTCCTATTCTACGTCTTTCTTTTATGCATACAAGTAAATATTTAAAATATCAATTATACTCTATCACGAATATATCTATATGTCAATGCTTTTAAGAAATTTTTCTTTTATTTATTTTTAAATTATTTTTTTGTACATCTAAAATCTTTAAATTTGGTTCTATAGGATTATTATATTTTGATTCATTGTACTCATTTAAAATTTGTTGATATGTATTAAATACTAATGATTTTCTCAAATTTTCTTCTTTTGTTTCAGATTCTTTTCTTCTTGGGTAAATAAATTTGTATACGTGTAAATACAATTCTAAGCTTCTTAGAATTAAATCGACCTGACAATCTAAAAGCGATATGTCATTTTTTCTTATATTTTCAGTGTCAAAATCTAATTTCATATTATACTATCACTTCTCTTCCCTTCTCTGTATTGTATTTCTCTATTTGAAAATCATTTAGTGGGTTACTTCTAACAGCTTTTTTTAAATCATCGTTATCTATATGCAAATATATCATTGTAGCATTTATTGTTTCGTGACCTAAAATTTCTTTTACAACTAAAATGTCTTTGGTTTGTTTGTATATATAAGTCGCAAAAGTATGTCTTAACGTATGCACAGTATATTTTTTGTCGTTTATTCCTACTAATTTAAAAGCTCTATCACATATATTTTCTATACTCCTGTTAGATAGCTTAGTGTTTTTATTATTGATAAATAAATATTCGTTTATATCAATTATTTGTCTCGTATCTAGATATTTCTTTAATTGTTTTATTATTTTATCTGTTAAATAAACTATGCGCTCTTTATTTCCCTTACCAATTATTTGAACGTTTTTTTTACTAAAATCTATATCTTTTATTTTTATATTAGATAATTCTGATAATCTCATACCAGAGGCAAGGAATAATGAAATTATTGTATTATCTCGAATATAATATCTTGAATTCGATATATTAAATATGTTTTGAATTTTTTTGGCATCTTCTAGCTTTAAATACTTTGGCATTCTCATAATTTTTTCAACACTAGGTAATGTTTTAGTTGGATTTGTTTTACCTTTAAATACTGAATACTTCTTATATAGCCAATCATAAAAAGCTTTAATGGCAGCAATTTTTCTATGTCTAGTATTTGAACAATTTTTTTTATTCTCTCCTAGATAAATTGTAAAAGCAATAATATCACTTTTTTGTATTTTTAAGAATATAAAAACATCAATATCTTTTACTTGTATTCCTAGATTCAAATAATTAATAATAAATTTAAAAAAAATTAACAAATCAATAGCATATCCATTTACTGTTAGTGTAGAATAGTTTTGTCCTAGTAAATATCTTAAAAACAAATTTAAAATTTTTGGATTTTCTTTTTTCATACGTTATAATTTCCTCCTTTTTTATTAAAATCCGTAGTTGTACCACGTACTAGTTAACATAATATCATTTTTTTGGCATATTTGTCAAATTTTATTATATGTTCTACAAATTTCGACAGACTTTTCTTTTTTTAAATTGTATAATAAAAATAACTAGTAAGTACCAGTTACTAGTTATCTAAATAATTTTTTAAATTGTTTAGGTCTATGTCTAGTATTTCAGAGATAGCTACTAATTCAAAATCTTTCACTAACAATTGATTCTTTTCCATTAATAGTAGCTCGTCTCTGTTGATACAGACACCTTTTAGCTCGAGTTTCTTTGATAATTCTGTCTTAGTCATTTCTTTCTTTTCTCTAGCTTCTTTTATCAAAGCACCAGCTATATTCTTTTTTTGGTTATATTTTTTAAGCATATTAAAACATTTACCACCAACTTTCGCTAAAATTTTACATATATATATTGATTTTATTACAAATTATGATATACTATCCGTAGATGTACTACGCATAGATGAAAAAAGTATTAAAAAACGGAGGAAAAAATGAAGAAATTTAAAAGGGGTATTTTTATTATTATTTCAATTTTGTTGTTTTTTATGATTTTTGTTTCTGGAGCAATAGCTTATTCGACAAGCGATTATTCTATAGATATTCCCCCAGGATTTATACAAAGTGGTAATGGTTTTATAAACAATAATAATGGTAATAGTTTTAATGTAAATATTACGTATGTTGGGTATTTTGATAACTTTAAATATGATGAGGCACATTTAAATGTAATAGTAAACACTTTAGAAGAATATGGAAAAAATTTTCTTTTAACAACTTTGCAGGAATATTTTAGGACTAACTATGAAGATTATTATTATGAAATACAAAATCAACTTAACCTTTTAGATTATAGCTATGAAATTTTAGATAAAGATATTATAAAGTTTTCTGATAATAATTATAAAGGCTTTTATATAAAAACACGATTAGGTATTGAAGATTATTACACGTATGGAGAGCAATATTGCGTATATTCTAAAGGTTATCAATATATACTTACTTTGTCTAGTGAAGATAATTCTTACTTTAATTCTACAGAAGCAAAAAACATTGTTGATTCATTTACTGTAAAAAAATTTGTACCTGTAGGTGAAAATCAAACATCACTTTTTAAAAATGTATTAACAGCAGTTGCTTCTTCAACTATCATGGTTTTATTAGCAATATTCATAATTAAAATAAAAGATAATATACAGAAAAAGTATAACAATCAGTTGATCAACTTTGACGAATACAATGTAGGAAACTCAAGTGTGAAATTAGATACAGATAATTCTGATAATACAAATGAAACGGAGGATAAATGAAATGGAAAACAAATCGATAAAATTAAATTGGTATAACTTCTTTATAAATGTAAAATTACCTATAAGTATAATAATAACTCTCATTTTATTTGCAATAACTTATAATTATAATCAATATCAAACTCATAAATTTGAACTAACAATTTGCTTTTGTACAGTTGCAACAGCTATTTTGTATACAATACTCTTATATAAAATGTTCTATAGAGCAAAAGATACTTATTTTTATTTTGTAGTATGTTTAATTACAGATATTTTTATAATAATAGAACTTATGGGACTTTTACTTGCATCATCTTATAAAAATTTGTTTATTATTGCTTTATCTTTTATACTTTTGATACTATGTTGGTTTTTACCTAATTACTCGTATATAAAGAAGAGAAAAAATATATTTACTGGAAATTACAATCCTAAAGACATATATAATACAAGAAATCTACCTATGCGTTGGTATAAATTTTATAATTATGTACGATTACCTTTAGGAATTGCTTTGGGTATTTATGATTTATTGTTAGTATTAAGTTGGTTTAGTTTAAGTCCATCAATTGTAATAATTGCAATTATTATAGATCTAATACAAATTGTATACATGTTCTATTTAATAAATATTATGAAAAATAAAACAAAAGATGGTTTTACCTATATAATAATTTGGTTATTAATCGAAACATTTGCCATAGGATTAAAAACAACAGTTGATGCATATATTCCCGATATATATACTTTCGTTTTTGCAACTTGTGTTGGAACATTAGTATGGTTTTGGCCTAATTTTGTTTATTTTAACAAGAGAAAACATATATTTACGGAGGATAAAATAAATGAGAGAAACTAGTCTAGTAGGAAAAATTTTAATTGTAATCTATGGTATTGCTGTAGTAGTATTTAGTATAATGTCAACAGTTATTTACATTTACACCATATATTATTATGCTGTAGATGATGGATTTTTGGGAGTTGTTTATGGTATGTGCTTACCTGGACTAAGTTCTGTTATTCTGTTTTTTGAACTAATTGGAGTAGAAGGTTTTTTTAATAATTTTACAACAATGGTTTTGATATGGCTATGTTCAGGAGCAATTTTTGCTATACCAGTATTCTTAAAAGGAGATAATTCTTAAATATAAATAAACCTAGCATTTAAGCTAGGCATTTTTATATTTTTTTGCAATAGTCTAAGCAAATCCAGCCAGATGGAATTTTACCCCAATTTCCAGATACTTCTGATACATCACATTGTACACCATTTACAAGGCCGTTTGGCTTACTTCCTGATTTCTCATAAACTTGTTTTTGTGCATTTGCAGTTAATTGACTATATCTTAACCAATCATAATCTGTACCTGGTCCAGTTCTAACTGTTAATACATCGCAAGTTACTTCATAACGACCTGTAGTATATTTAGATGATGTAGTTTTATCACTTAATGTCTCTTTTTTATAATCTGTATATGTTAAGCATACCCAACCATCATCTGTTCTACCCCACTCCCCATCTAGTTCATAAATTTTAAGTGAAGTTCCTTTAGTAAATGCCTTTACTACATTAGAATCTGTTGTAGCCTTTTCTCTGCAATTTAAACCTGCATCTGATGTTACTTTTACAGTATCTATTACTTTATCTGTATTTGTCGATTCCTCTTTTTTCTCTTCTACAGGAACATCTACAGTTGTATCATACTTTGGTCTACCATAGCCTGCTATATAAGATGCATTTAATGGATAAGATTTCTTACAAACTTTTCCACCGTTTCCATCTACATAGTTTACATCAGATGTGTTTCCCTCTATAGTATAAACTTTAGAATTATCTACTTTATAAACTAATCCTGTATGATATATTGAACTTCCATCTGTAAAGAATATTTGGTCTCCTGCCTCTGGACTTGTATAAAATTGACTATGTGCTTTATAAAAATTCATACTAAATCCACAACCAGCACCTGTACTTTTCTCTGGCTGACATGTTAATTCTAAAGCTCTTTCCTTACCAAAAGCTTCAACAAAACACCAATCAACAAATACATCGCACCAAGCATAACCATTTTTCTTGCTATTATAAAAATTAATTTCATCTAAATCTCTTGCGTATTTAGTATAATTTCCACTTCCTGAATTTGCAGTTTTATCGTCTAAATTACTATTATTTGCTTTTTCTACATAACCTATTTCATTTAAGGCTACATCTATTACTTTATCTTTTTCGCTCATATATTATTCCTCCTTGTTACTTTGTTTGATTACTTGATTTATGTATACACTCGCACCTGCTACTAATATTCCTTGTACAATAGATGTAAATATTACTGTTAAAACTTCTTGATATCCATTTATTGTACTAGTTGCTACTATATATATGCCAGAAATAAGTATGCCTGCGACACCTAAAATTATTGGTATGTATTTATTTTTTATAAGCTCTGTATTCTTTATTCCCATACCGACAAAATATAAAACTACTGCGAGTATTAATAATTCTGGTTTTAT
>CALXWT010000019.1 GCA_944392445.1 uncultured Clostridia bacterium | reverse complement strand
TATTTTAACATCTAACAAAAGTAATATTCAAAATATAGATATTCAAAAATTTAATAAAGAATATCCTATTCTAAAAATTGCCAAAACAAATAAATTTCATGATAGATTTATTGTTTTAGATAATGAAGAAATGTACCATTTAGGAGCTTCAATCAAAGATTTAGGAAGGAAATGTTTTGGAATTAACAAAATAGAGGATAAAGAAATTATAGAAAAAATCATAAATTTATAAAAACAGTTAATCAACTTGATATTTTAGTAAACTACTCTTTTTGTATCCATTTTGCAAATTCAAACTAGAATAAGGCAAAGAAAATAATAAAAGATATGATAAAAACGAATAAAATTAATGACAAGTTATTACTTATATGCAAAAATAAATATAGATTAATTTTTAAGTATAAGGAGTAATACTTGTGGAAGAATTATATAGAAAATATGGACGGTATTAGAGCTATAAAAGCCAATAATGTAATTAATGAAAATTTAACATTTAAAATAGAAGACTTTTTAAAGAAAGAAAATATAGATATAGTTTAGTCATTAAGAAAGATTATGAATATTTCGTTCTAGCTTCGGTGGTAGGAGATACTTTAGTTGATGAAATTACAAAATTTATTGAAAAATTTTCATTTGATAAAAATGCCGAAAAAGATGAAGTGAGGATAAAAAACACATATATACGATTTGATAACAAGTTCATAGATAAATAATTATTATATAGAAATTAATAAAATTAAAGATTGCAAAAGTTTTACAGATTATTGAAATTAATATGTAAGTATTATATACTAATTATATTAGAAAGAGAGCAAAGTTCATAACTTGTATGTGATTGGCTCCAAATTATAACTACGGACTATAAAGTTTGTAGTTTCTTTGTTGTTAATATTACTCCTTTATACTCGCGTTTTAACGTATTCAATATAAATAAACGACATAATGGGTTACTTTTCGCCAAATTTAATAGTAGACAAAAAAATCTTTTAATGCTATACTATATCAGTAGGCAGATGCGGGTATAATTTAGTGGTAGAATGTCATGCTTCCGACCTGATAGCGCGAGTTCGATTCTCGCTACCCGCTCCATATGTTAAAACTATTAAATCTAACCTAATATAGTGAGGAGGTTATTTTTATGGATAATAATGTTGATAAGTTTACTGGAAAAGCAAAAATATACAATAAGTATAGAAGTAGTTATCCTATTCAATGCATTGAAGATATCATTGCAACCAATCCGTCAAATAAAAATATAGTTATTGCAGACATTGGAGCAGGAACGGGTAAACTCACAGAATTGTTTTTAAAAAGAGGAATTAAAGTAATTGCTGTAGAACCTAACCATGATATGATTAACATTGCAAGGGAAAATTTAAGTGAGTATGGTAATTTAATAAAATTTAATGAAGAATCAGCAGAAAATACTAAAATTGAAAATAATAGCGTTGATGTTATTACCGTAGCACAAGCTTTTCATTGGTTTGACAAAGAATTGTCTAAAAACGAATGCAAAAGAATTTTAAAAGAAAATGGTACTATAGCTATAATGTGGAATTTCTTAGATTATAAAAAAGAACTAGAAGGAAAAATAATTGATATCCAAAAGAAATATACAAAACTTACATTTAATGCATCAGAAGAAAAACAGCGAGATGAAGATATAGTACAATTTTTTGGAGAAAACAAATATAAATTAAAAATTTATGAAAATAACTACTTACAAAATTATGAAAATTTTATAGGAAATCAATTATCAATGTCATATTCGCTTAAAGAATCTGATGAGAAGTATAATGAATATGTTTCAGAATTTAAGAAATTATTTGAAGAATTTAGTGAAGATAATATGGTTACTATTCATAATAATACATATTGCTATTTTGGAAATGTGAATGGATAAAAATATGTTGAAAATATTTATATAAAGATGTATAATATTATAGACTTTCCTAAAAAGGAGGATTTGAATAAATATGGAAAGCAGGAAGTTATATACGCAAGAAGCTCGGAGACTAAGTGCACAGACAATTTTTTCTTCTATTATAGATGGAGGAAAAACATTTTGGGAGCTGGCTCCAGAATATGGAGTGACAGAAGACCAATTGAAAAAAATAATATTTGAAAAAGTTGGTCCGAAAGAATTTAGAAGATTACAGAAAATTAACTGGAGAAACCAAACTAGTGGAGGAAGAGGAAAAAAAGCAGTATCAAAAAAGAAACAAAAAAAACCAGCAATAAGAGTAAATACAGAAGAGGGGAATATAGCTATGTTTAATATTCCAAGTGAAATTCCTGCATTGGATGCTCAATTGACCAAAATTAGTACAGAGATTGATAGATTAAATTCTGAAATCCAAAAAAAGCAAGAGTTACTAAAAAGTGAAAGCAAAGAACTGGAAAAGGTGAAAAAAGCCTTTGAAGAAGCAAAAAAGCAATTAGCAATAGTGCAAAAGCATTATTCTGCTTCCGAGATGGAACTTTTCAAGTTGCAAAGTTCTTTGCTGAGGGAAGAGAAGTATAAAGGAATGTTGGAGGAAAAATTTGCTGAACTTCAAAGCAAGCAAATTTTTCTGGTAGCTCCTAATTATCGGGGCGAAATACCACAATACGGAACGGTGGTTGCTGTTACAGCTATTCCTGGTACTACATTGGAAGATGTTAGCAAGGTTGAATTAATGCAGAATGTATCTGCAGATGAGGTTTTCTGTTTCAAGAATATGGAAGAAGCAGAGGCAGTATGTAACTATTTAAGACTTGTTATGAAATATTTCTGCGAAGATAAAGAGTATACTCTTCTTGTGGATGACGAGAACATAATTACTCTTTTGAAAAAGCATGAACTTATTGAATAACACCTGCATTCCCTAAAAAAAAGGACACGCATGGAATAATTACCAGCGTGTCCTTTTTTGGCTACACGTCAAAATTAATTATGTCATAAGTATTACAAAAATATTAAAATACGTCGAATTTTGTCAATAAGTTATCCTTGCAATTTACATAAAAATATGCTATAAATGTAAAGGCAATTAGGTCGAAAAATTATTTCAAAAATTTAATTCAAATTTATATATTTAATCTTAAAATTTTATTTTCTGTTTATAAATCTTTATCAATTTTTTCTTAAAGTAAGATTCATAATATGAAAGTCAATAGATATATAAAACCTAATTATAGAAAGGAGACTTTTATGAGTAATGAAGAAAAGAAAATACTATCACCAAAATTGGATGTGGTTTTTCAAATATTGTTTGGGGAGGTAGGAAGTGAACAAATAACGAAAGATTTATTAAGTACAGTTTTAGATGAAACAATAGAAACAGTAAACTTAAATGAGAATATAGTTCTAAGGGAAGAACTACCAAATGATAAAATGGGAATAGTAGATGTGCTAGCTAAAATAAATGGTAATGAATTCTGCAATATAGAGATGCAATTAGTAGATAAGAAAAATATACTAAAGAGGTTATTATTTTATTGGTCAAAGCAACATATAAAAGGAATAAAAAGTGGAGAAGATTATAAAGAATTGAAGAGGACGATAGTAGTTCTAATTGCAGATTTTGAATTGGAAAGCATAAAAGAACTTGAATTTCATAGTATATGGCAAATAATAGAGAAAAAAAGAAGAAAATTAGTATTGACAGATGATTTAGAGTTACATATAATAGAAATGCCAAAGATGTATAGAAATAAAACAGAAGGTAAGGAAGGAAAGCTAAAAGAGTGGTTAGAATTTTTGGAAAATCCAGAAAGTAAAGAGGTAGAAAATTATATGGAACAGAACAAGAATATGAAAGAAGCAAAAGAAAAATTGGATACCATGAGTGAAGATGCAAAGATAAGAAGAATAGCAGAATTAAGAGAAAAAGCAATATTAGATGAAAAAGAAGCAGAATATACTGGATATTGTAAAGGAAAAGAAGATGGCAGAGCAGAGGGAAAAAATGAGGCAATAAAAACTATTGCAAAGAGCATGAAAGAAGAGGGCATAGATATAGAAAAAATTATGAGGGTAACAAAATTATCTAGAGAAGAGATAGAAATGCTATCATAAAAATAAAATGTAAGGAGAGAGGTTTATGTTAAAAGAAAAATTATTAGAAGACTTAAAAAACTGTATGAAAGATAAAAATGTAGTAAGAAAAAATGTTATACAAATGGTAAGAGCAGCAATTTTGCAAGTAGAAAAGGACAATGGCATTACATTAGACGACAACCAAATAATAGATATAATTGCGAAGGAATCTAAAAAAAGAAAAGACTCTTTAGTAGATTATGAAAAAAGTGGTAGAGAAGACTTAATAAACGAATTAAAAGAAGAAATAAATATTTTAGCAGAATATTTACCAAAGCAATTATCTATGGAAGAAGTAGAAAAAATAGTAAAAGAAGTAATTGAAGCAGAAGGTGCAACCTCAATGAAAGATATGGGGAAAGTAATGAAATCTGCAAAAGCAAAAATAGGTGCTGCATCAGATGGTAAAACTATAAACGAAGTTGTAAAAAAATGCTTAAGCTAAGAAAATTAATCTAAAAGTTTAGATTTGTTAATAAAAAGTTCATAATTATACTATAAAATACTTCATAATAATAAAAAGGGAGTAGCTTATAAAAAACTAATCAACATCACAGCACTAATGGCATGGTTAGTAACCTTTTAGGTAAGCAAGACTTTTTATGAATAGAAGAATATAAAAAATATTCTTTATATTTATAAAAAGTCTTTTATTTTTTGCAATCTAACTGTATAATTATTTTAGCATTGCAAAAAATAAGAAAAATGGCAATATAAATACATATACTTAACAGCCTTTTAGAAAGAATCAAATAAAGGCATATTAAAAAATTAATTAAGAGGAGAGATTTTAGTTGGAAAAAAATTGGTTTAACAAAGAAGTAAATGAAGTTGAAAAAGAATTGAAAACTAATTTAGCAAATGGACTTACACCAGCAGAAGTGGAAGAAAAAAGAAATGAATACGGCTTTAATGAATTAAAAGCAAAAAAGAAAAAAAGCCTATTCGTAAAGTTTTTAGAACAGTTTAAAGACTTTATGATTATTGTACTAATTATTGCAGCAATAGTATCTGGAATAGTTGGATATATGGAAGGAGAAGGAATAACAGATTCTATTATTATCCTTATAGTTGTAATTGTAAATGCAATAATAGGTGTGGTACAAGAAAGTAAAGCAGAAAAATCTTTGGAGGCACTTCAAAAACTAAGTTCACACGTAGCAAAGGTTGTACGTAATGGAAAAGTAGAAGTTGTAGCTTCAAGAGACCTAGTACCAGGAGACATAGTTGTATTAGATACAGGAGACTATGTGCCAGCAGATTTAAGAATAATAGAAGGTGTAAATTTAAAATCACAAGAATCTTCGCTTACAGGAGAATCTGTACCAGTAGATAAAAATTCAGAGGTTATAGCAGACGAAAAGGTTGGAATTGGAGATAGAACCAATATGCTTTTCTCATCTTCGCTAATTACTTATGGAAGAGGAAAAGGTATAGTAGTAGAAACTGGTATGAATACAGAAGTTGGTAAAATTGCAACAATTATAAACGATACAGAGGGAACAGCAACACCACTTCAAATCAAATTAAACAAACTTGGTAAAACACTTGGTATAGCAGCCTTAGCAATATGTGTTCTAATATTTATTATAGGTATTGCTTATGGAAAAGATATAATAGATATGTTTATGACAGCAGTAAGTTTAGCTGTCGCAGCAATTCCAGAGGGACTAGCAGCTGTGTCTACTATAGTTTTGGCTATAGGTGTTCAAAGAATGGTAAAGAAAAATGCAATAGTAAAAAAACTTCCAGCAGTAGAAACGTTAGGAAGTGCTACAGTTATATGTTCTGATAAAACAGGAACATTAACACAAAACAAGATGACTGTGCAAAAAGTATTTGCAGATGGAAAGCTAAGCAATGTAGAAGATATTACTACAATAAATAATAGCTTAGAAAAACTAATGTATACAAGCACTTTATGTAATGACACAAAAATAGGAGAAAACAATAATTTAACAGGTGATCCTACAGAAACAGCATTAATAGATTTAGGATTTAAGATTAAATTTGATGTTGAAAATACTTTAAAGTTACAAAGAGTAAAAGAATATCCATTTGATTCGGACAGAAAGCTAATGACTACAGTAAATAAAGTAGGAGATAAGTATATAGCATATACAAAAGGTGGAATTGACGAACTTTTAGCTAAATGTACCAAATATGAAATAAATGGAGAAATAAAGGATAATTTAAGCGAATATAAAGATACAATTGAAAAATACAACATAGAAATGGCAAAAGATGCATTAAGAGTTTTAGCAATGGCATATAAGGAACTTGACCACGAGCCAACAGACGAAGAAATGAAGACAATAGAAAGTGACTTAATATTTGTCGGTATGGTTGGTATGATAGATCCACCAAGAGAAGAAGTTAAAGCAGCAGTTGCAAAATGTAAAACAGCAGGAATAAAAACTGTAATGATAACAGGAGATCACAAAATTACAGCAGTTGCAATAGCAAAAGCCCTTGGAATACTAGAAAATGAAAATGAAGCAATAACAGGAGCAGAACTTGAAGAAATGTCTGATGAGGCTCTAACCAAAAACATTAGACAATATTCAGTATATGCCAGAGTATCACCAGAGCATAAAGTACGTATAGTAAAAGCATGGCAAGCAAATGGTGAAATAGTTGCAATGACAGGTGATGGGGTAAATGATGCACCAGCATTAAAAACAGCAGACATTGGTTGTGCAATGGGAATAGTTGGTACAGACGTATCTAAAGAAGCAGCAGATGTAATACTAACAGACGATAACTTTGCAACAATAGTATCTTCGGTAGAAGAAGGTAGACGTATATATGACAACATATTAAAAGCAATCCAATTCTTGCTTTCAAGCAATGTTGGAGAAATAGTAACACTATTTATAGCAATACTAATTACACCATGGCTTAGCAGTACATTTGGAATAGATGTAAACTTAATTGAAGTATTACTTCCAATCCATATATTATGGATAAACCTAGTTACAGACTCGCTTCCAGCTTTAGCACTAGCAGTAGACCCAGCAGAAGATGATGTAATGAACAGAAAACCTAAAAAACAAAAGGGAATCTTTACAAAAGGAATGACTTGGAGAGTAGTATATCAGGGATTTATGATAGGTCTTCTTACACTTGCAGCATTTATAATAGGACTTGCAACACCTGATGACCAGCTTCCAGAAATGGTTAGAATAGATAACACAATATATAGTGTGGATGAGGTGGACAACCTAGAAGAAGCTTTAGCAAATGGAGCAGAAATGCTAGAAAAACAAGAAGTAAAAGTAGAAATTGGACAAACAATGGCATTTGTAACTTTAGCATTTTCAGAGCTTGTACACGTATTTAACATTAGAAACAACAAAAAATCAATATTTAAAACGCATCCATTTAATAACAAAGTGTTACTTGGTGCAATTGCTATCTCGGCAATGCTTATGCTAATAATACTATTTATACCAGCACTAAGGCACATATTTAGTATACCAGTGTTACCAATGAACAATGTACTTGAAATAATAGGTTTAGTATTGGCACCACTTGTAATAGTAGAAATATTTAAATTATTTAAAATAAATGCATCTAAAGACGAGGCGTAGATTTTTAGGGCCAATTTACAAGCATACAATTTGTGAATTGGTCCTAAATTATGCGTTTCTACTAGATAATAGTTTTTACAAAATAATATGATAAAAACCTGAGGTAATATGTATATTTATCAAATTTTTTGTTCCTTGGTGTCGTACTCACTAATGATAAAAAGAAAAATAAAAAACTATTGCTACTAATAAAAAAATTTGGTAAAATATGAATGGAAAAAACATTAGCATAAAAACTAGGAGCATGATAAAATGTATCACATAGATATAATAGGAATGAGGAAAAAAAGAGATTTAAAAATTGTTTATGCAATCATAATAATTTCAATAATTCTAGCAATATGTTGCGTTGGATACATTCTATATAACGAAAAAACAACTAAGCTTGCATCAAATAGTAACGTAATTACTGAAGAACAAACAGAAAATATCATTTCTGAAGAACAAAAAAATACAGCCGAAAACGTAGTTACGCAAAAAAGCGAAGAAGAAATAAATGCAGAGAAAGAATTTATCAATCAAATAAAGAATATATATAATGGAGAAGAAGGAAAAAGAGTATTTTTAACCTTTGATGATGGACCTTCGGAAACAGTCACACCAAAAATACTAGAAATATTAGATAAATATGATATAAAGGCAACTTTTTTTGTACTAGGTTGTAATGTTAAATCACATCCAGAAATAGTAAAGCAAGCTTATGAGGCAGGACATTATATAGCCAACCATGGTTATTCACATAAATATAGTAAGATTTATGAAAGTGCAGATACAGTTTTAAAAGAATACAATAAAACAGAATCAGCTATAAGAGACGCACTAGAAGATGTAACATACTCAAGTCATTTATTTAGATTTCCCGGAGGTGCATATGGAGGTCCATATGAAGAAATAAAAGAGAAAGCAAGAAAAAAATTAAATGAGGAAGGTGTGGCATACCTAGATTGGAGTGCACTTACATATGATGCAGCAGGAGCAGATACAAAGGAAGAAATATTATGCAATTTGAAAGAAACAATGAATGGTTGGGATAATGTTGTTATTCTAATGCATGACGCACCAGATAAAAAAGTAACTTACGAAACATTAGAAGATGTAATAGAATATTTACAAGAAAAAGGATATGAATTTAAAAATATATATGACTTGATGTGAAAGCGTGGAAAAAAGGGAGGAATAAATATGTATGATGTCATAGTAATAGGCAGTGGGCCTGCAGGAATATCTGCAAGTATATATCTAAAAAGAGCACAAAAAAATGTATGTATAATAACAGATGGAAATTCAGCATTAAAAAAAGCAAAAAAAATAGATAATTATTATGGTGTAGAGTCTATTTCTGGAGAAGAACTATATAGCATAGGGTTAAAACAAGCCAAAAAATTAGAAATTCCAATAGAAGAAGATGAGGTAACTAATATATCCTTGGACAGAAAATTCGTTGTAAGAACAGTAAACAGTGAATATGAAGCAAAATATGTGGTAATTGCAACAGGAACAAATAGAACTGTACCTAAAGTAAAGGGACTAAAGGAATTTGAAGGAAAAGGAATTAGCTATTGTGCTATTTGTGATGGCTTTTTCTATAAAGATAAAGATGTAGCAGTAGTGGGAAATGGTAATTATGCGATACACGAAGCAGAAACTTTAAAATTAGTTGCTAAATCTGTAACAATTTTAACAAATGGCAAAAAGATGATTGAAAATAGAGATACATCAGATTTTGAGGTTGATGAAACACCAATTAGAGAATTTAGAGGAAATAATGTAATAAATGAAGTAGAATTTGAGAATAATAATACTAAAAAGGTAGATGGAGTATTTATTGCCATAGGTACTGCCTCAAGTGTGGACTTAGCAAGAAAAATAGGAGCAGTTATAAAAGGAAACAATATAGTAACAAACGAAAATATGCAAACCACAGTAAGAAAGTTATATGCATGTGGAGATTGTACTGGAGGACTGTTACAAGTAAATAAAGCAGTATACGAAGGTGCAATAGCTGCACTTGATATAATAAAAGACTTGAATACGAATGAAGAATAAAGCATTATTTAAATTTAAGCAATTAAAAATAAATTAATAAGCAAATTATAAAAAAATAAAATTAGGAGGTAAAATTTATGTCAGTTATAACATTAAACAAAAATAATTTTGAAGAAGAGGTAACAAATTCAGACAAGACAGTATTAATAGACTTCTGGGCTAGTTGGTGTGGCCCTTGTAGAATGATGTCGCCAGTTATTGATGAAATAGCAGAAGAAATGGAAGGAAATATAAAAGTAGGAAAAATAAACATAGATGAAGAAAGAGATTTAGCTATACAATATGATGTAATGAGTATACCAACATTTATAGTATTTAAAGGCGGTAAAGAAGTTGGAAGAAGTGTTGGAGTACAAGATAAAGAAGAAATAAAGGGAATGCTTAAATAGGGCATTCCTTTTTTTCACAGACTGTAAACTTGTCGGTCCCCACCTTAAGTCTTTCAACAAAAAATAAAAAAGACATTCTGCTACTTAAATAAAAAATTTTCGTATAGAAAAAAGGCCTTTTCATATAATTTTTCGACAAAAAAGTAAAATTAATGATAAAATTTTGTCGAAAAAAGTAGAAAAGCCATTGCTTGCATAATTTTTGGAAAATTCCAAGAGAAACAATGACTTGGAAAAAATGGGAGGTAGTAAGATGAGTGAGTTACAGGAAAGAAGATATAAAGAAGTAACACCAGAGGAGACAGTTAAAAGATTAAAAGAATTATTAAAAAAGATTGGTATTGAAGTAGTTGAAACGTGGTCGGATGAAAGTAGTGTTGGCACATATTCTTTAAGAGTAGCAATTAAAGGAACAGATATTGGTCAAAATGGAAAAGGTATGACAAAAGAGTTTGCTATGGCAAGTGCATATGCAGAGTTTTTTGAAAGATTTCAAAATGGAGTATTTAGATTTAGAATGGAAAAACCAAGTAAAGAAATTCCTTTTTCAAATTCTCCAGATGAAAAGCATTTATCTGTAGAAGAAGCATTGCAGGGAAATAATAGCTTTTTTCAATATATTTTACAGGAAAATGGAAAAGAAAACTGCACTAAAGAAGAAAAAATAGAATATATAAAAGAAATTTTAAATGAAAAATCAGCTTTAGTAGAAAAAGAAGATTACTTATATTTGCCATACTATAGCGTAAAAAATAAAGATATAGAATATGTACCAGATAGATTATTTAGCTATGTTTATGATACAAACGGAATGTGTGCAGGAAATTCAAAAGAAGAAGCACTAATAGAAGGATTGTCAGAAATTTTAGAAAGATATGCCGGAACAAAAATGGTTAAAGAAAAAATTACCTTACCAGAAATACCAATGGAGTATATAGAAAAATTCCCTAAAGTCAAGAAAATGGTGGATAAACTAAATAAAAATACAGAATACTACTTTAGATTAGTAGATTGCTCTTTTGGAGGAAAATATCCTGTAGCAGGGTTGTACATATTAGAAAAAAACACAGGAAAATTTGGATTTAGATTAGGTGCTCATCCAGACTATGGAATAGCAATGGAAAGATGCTTTACAGAAGCAGCTCAAGGTAGAGATATATACGAATATGCAGAAACATGTATATTTGACTTTTACGAGGGAGAGAAAACAGAAGATAGAAATATAACAGAATACATATTTACTCATTTTGCAGCAGCTCCATATCAAGTAATAGGACCAAAGTCAGAATATAAATTTACAGAAATGCCAGATGTATCAAATATAGATAATAAAACAATATTAAAGAACTTAGTAAATACAATACTAAGTGAAGGCAATGACATACTTGTAAGAGATGTATCTGTACTTGGATTCCCAGCATTTAGTATAGTAATACCAGGAATGAGCGAAGAAACCTTTGATCCTAAAGCATCACATTTTAACTTGTTTGTTACAATGCAAGCACTTATGAAAGACTTAAACAACATAACAAATAGTAATCTACAAGAAGTTATAAAAATAATGGAAACAATAGTAAATGAAATAGGGTACGAAAAGTTATCATTACTAATAAGCTTAAAAGATACAAGCATATTGCCATGTGAACAAATAGGCATGGGAGCTAAATACTTCTTGGCAATTTTATACATCATGGACAAGCAATATAAAAATGCAAGTAGAATTTTGGAAGATTTAAGCTTTATGGCAGATAATATAATCGAAAACCCTATAGAAAAAATTACAATAAAAGCAACATACTATTATGCATCAGGAATGGATAAACTAAATAGTCACGAGCAAACTATGTATTATATAAAAATGCTATTTGACGACGAAATAGCAAACTTTGTAGATGCAAGCTTTAAAGAGCCAGAACACACATTAATAAATCACTACGGAATTACACAAGACGATTATGTAGATAATGACGATTCATATTATTTGCCTTTTATGAAAAAATATAGAGAAGCGCAAAGAGATAATAAAATAGAGCAAATTAATAATAAAGAAATATTTGAATAAAAATCAAAAAATGCGGAAATAGGATAGTGTCTATTTCGCATTTTTTTGTCACTTACTAAGTTCGTTAATAGCATTCACATAAAACCTACAATTGCTAGAGCAAAGCGACTTTATAAGACACTTACTTGTTTTAACCTGAAACAGGTACAAATTTACATAAATGTACAATTTTGTAATATAATGTTAATGCCAAATTATAGTAAAAAGGGGGTAAAAAAATGGGCAAGACAAAAAGTAAAATACTAGTTATAACTGCACTAGTTGCCATTATGCTTATAAGTATTTTACAAGTTAAAAGTTTAGCAGCAACTACAGATATGATGGTTATTAAAGAAAATGACAATCAATATTTAATATATGTAGATGGCTTACTAAACCAAAATTTTGAATTTGCGTTTTCAAATACAGAAGATGCAAGCAACCTAGACTATATTGTATCTGCAACAGACAACAATGGAAATAGCATTGCATATGTAGATGAAGCATTAAAACAAGAATACTTTACAGCAGAAAATACTTATGTATGGGTTCAAACAGAAGATAAAGTTATAATAGATGGAGAAAAAATTGATTTAAACACTGCAAAATCAGCTCAAGAGTTAGACTTAATTAAAAATATAACAAAAAACATTACAGTAGAATCTAGTGCTGAGCAAGAAAAAATTAAAATAAATGGAGAAGAAGGCACAGATTATTACTACAAATTCTATGTTGCAAGTTCATCAAAAGAATACAACAGATTATTAACATTAGTTGATGAAATTAGCAAATATGATGAAGAAACAGATGTAATTACAAAATTGAAAGGATATAGTGAATTACAAGAATTATATAATTCATTAGTTCCAAGTGTAAATGATGAAAATTGGATAAAAGCAGAAAATATGGAAATTACAAAACCATATGGAGCTAAAGAAGATGAACAATATATTTTATGGCTAAAAGATAGCAATGGAAATATAGATGTACAATTCTTAACAGCATATGAAAAAGAGGTTACTTTAGTTGAAAAAGTTGAAAAAACAGAAGAAGTAACAGTTGCTTTACCAGTTACATATGACAATACAACAGGCTTAGTTATAGCTTTAGTAGTTATAGTTGTAGCAATAATTGCTATAATTGCATTTAAACTAATAAGCAAAAAAAGAAGGGCTTAAAAATGAGCAGTAAACATATTGAAACCAAAAACAAGAAGATAAGATTTTCTAATATACTACTACTTATTTTAATAATCTCAGCTATTGTTCTAATAGCTATTATTGGAGTTAAATATAGCGAACGTAGAAAAAATGAAGAAGCAGTAAAAGAAGTTGTTTCTCAAATAAATAACGATGTCCAAAAGGGTAATGATGACAATCAAATTCCCTATATAGAATATGAAGGTTATCAAGTTATTGGCACAATTCAAATATCTAAAATAAATATTGAATACCCAATACTAATAGAAACTAATGAAGACTCACTTGAAAAATCTATTACAAGAGTCGGAAATGGAAAAGTAAATGAGATTGGTAATTTAACATTATCTGGTCACAATTACTTGGATGGTTCTATGTTTGGAAAAATAGACCAATTAGAAAAAAACGATGAAATATCAATATTAGACTTAAATGGAAATAGGATTACATACAAAATATTTGATATATTTGTTACAAATCCTAATGATGTTTCTGCGCTAGAACCAGTTGAAGAGGGCACAAGAGAAGTAACTTTAATTACATGCACAAATGGAAATAGAAATAGACTTATAATAAAAGCAAGAGAAATTTAGTTAAATTTTAGAAGGGGGAAAATTTAAACTATGAAAAGTCAAATGAGCTATAAGGCAAAAAGAAATGCAATTATAGTGTTAATTGTAGCAATAATTGCTATACTAGCTTCTGTAGGATTTTACTTCTTCATGAATAGTAATGATGAAACACAAGCCGTTTCTCAAACAAATGGTACTTCTGCAGATAGAGCAGGAGAAGAAGTAGAACAAGCACAAGCTGATAACAATGAGCAAAATAATGACGAACAAGACAACAATGAAGAAAATACAGAAAATAATGAAAATGTAGATGAAACTACAGACAATAATAACGAAAACAATAATACTAATAACAATGATAATAACACGGCAAATAACAATTTAAATGATAATAACAACAATGATAATGACAACAATGAACCACAAACAACAACACAAACTGTAACAACTACAGAAGAAGTTGAAAGAACAGAAACATTAGTTGGATTTAGAACAGCAAGTTTAAACTATGATATTTCAGGAGTGTCAGCGATTATACCTGATAGAGAACCACCAACAGTAGAAATAAAAGCTGAAAGAAGAACTGATAATGGACGTGAGGAAGTAACAGGAGATCTAACAAACTCAGGTTCAATATATTTTACATTTACATGGAGTGAACCAGTAGAAGGATTTACTAGAGATGATATAAGATATGAAGGATTTGACCATCCTGAATCAACAACATTAACAGAAATCGAACCAGGAAGAGTATATGAATTTATAGTTTATGCTCAAAATGATGCAGAAGTTGAAACAACTATGACAGTACTTGCAAATTCTGTAACAGATTTATATGGAAATGAAAATGAAGAAGATACTGTAAAAACAATTACAATAGATAGAAAAGCACCAGAATATATTAACATGGGAATATTTAATAGAACAAATTACATTGAGGGTACAGAAACTGAAGCAACTAAATATGCGACAAATGGAAGCCATATAAGATTATTTGTTTCATTCCCAGAAATGCTTGCAGTAAATCCAAAAGTTGATATATATGGAAATGACGGTAAAGTTACAACACTTGATTTGGTTTATAGTGAAGCTGCTAAATTCTATTATGTAGAATTTGACATCTCAGATGAAATGAATTTACCAGAAGAAAAAATTAAGTATACAGTATATGGATATGCTGATGAAGCAGGAAATGTAGGAGTTGAATTAACAGAAGAAATGACTCTTAGCACTCAATATCCATATGTAATATATGATGTAACACCACCTGAAACAGGAATTGATGGTTTCCCACTATACATTTTAAGTTTAACAGATAATGACCATCGCCAATATATAAAAGATGGAGTTACATTAAGAGTTGAAGCAAACTTTAATGAGCCTTTAGATCCAAATACTTTACCTGTATTAACAATAGGAATAGAAGGTAAAACTCAAACAGTAGAATTTAAAAATAAAGGGACATTAGGTAAAAAATATGTATATGTTGCAGACATTAAAATAGATAATAGCATATTACAACTAAATGAGGGTGACAGAATAGAATTTACTGTTACAAATGTAAAAGATTTAGCTGGAAACATAGCAGAATTTAATAATGATAATGTTACACAATATTATAAAAATGATAAATTAATATATAATCAAGTAACATATGATGCTACAGCTCCAGAATATTACTCATTAGAGATATTAAATAATTCACATTATAAAGAATATAGAGAAAATGGAGACATTAGTGTACTTCAATATGCTACATATGGAGACAATATAAAATTGTTAATAAGCTTTAATGAAAAATTAGCAGTTCCTCCAACATTAGAAATCGGAGGAAAGACATTTACTATGAATTATAGTGATCAAACATCTGAATCTATGGGTAGAGCATACTATGATAGAACACTTAAAATCGGTGATGGAGAAAATGAAATCACTTTAGATGAAGGTTTAGTGGAATTTAAAGTATATGGCTTTGAAGATGCAGCAGGAAATACAATTGATGAAGCATTAACTGAGGCAGATGTACAAAATACAGATTATATAAAAGTAATTTATGATGTAACTCCACCAACAAGAAGATCAGCTGATTTCTATGTAAATGGAAAACAAAGTGTTATAGTTGAAGAAGATGGAGAAGAAGAACAATATCAATTTGCTAAAAATGGTGATACAATTGTAATGAATGCTAAATTCTATGAAGAATTAGCAGATATTCCTACATTTTTCTTAGTAGATAGTGAAGGAAATGAAATAAACTTAAATGAAAATGGAACCGTTGTATATAGAGGATATGAAGAAAAAGACCAAATCTATTTATATCAAGCATCTTATACAATACCTGAAGATGAATCAGAATTACCTGAAGGCGAAATGACAATTAAAATAACAAATATCATTGACAAAGCAGGACTTGGAGAAGGATATACTATAACAGAACCTTCAAATGGTAGAAGAGTAGTTTATGATAGAACTGCACCTGGAACAGGCGAAGATGGATTCCCATTGTTTATATTAAACTACAGACTAGATGATACAAGACCTTATACAGTTGTAAAAGATGGAGAAAAACTATTTGTTGAAGCTAATTTTACAGAAAAATTAGCTCATAATCCACAAATATCATTAATAAGAAAAGATGGAACTAAAACTGACGCTATTGAAATTCCATATGTAGACATGATAGGTGAAAGATATAGATATTATGTTGTACTTCCATTTGATGCAGCAGATTTACAATTAGAAAATGGTGACAGAATAGACTTTGAGATTACAGATGTAGAAGATTATGCTGGAAATACAACAACATTTAATAATGACAATGTTACATCAATGAAATTAGATGATGGAAGAGAATATGGTCAAGTATATTATGATAATAAAGCACCAGAATATTATTCATTAGAAATTTTAAACATAACTCATTATGAAGAAAACAAAAATATAGAAAATGAAGAAGACAAAAAAGACTTAAAAGTTGCAACTACTGGAGATAGAATTAGAGTATTAATTAGCTTTAATGAAGAATTAGCAGTTGAGCCACAATTAAGAATTAATGGTATTGAATGTGGAACTATTCCATATAGTGTACCAACTTCAACTTCAATGGAAAGACCATATTATCTAGTAGACTTTACAATTGCTGAAGAAACAGATATTAATAAACATAAAATAAAACTAGATGAAGGAAAAGTTCAAATAGAAGTATATGGTTATGAAGATGTAGCAGGAAACACAATTTCTGAACCATTAACTAATGATGATATTAAAAATACAAATTATACTGAAGTAACATATGATGTTACACCACCAGTACATTATTCGCTAGGAATATTCAATAACACACATTATAATGAAAATTATGACATAGAAAATGAAGAGCAAAAGAAAGATGTTAAATATGCAACTACTGGAGATACAATAAGAATTTTAATAAGCTTTGAAGAGAAACTAAGTGTTGAACCAAAATTAAAAGTTGGGGATAAAGTAATATCTTGGGGATTACCTTTTAGCCCAGATACTACAGCTGCATCAGGTGGAAATTATTATTACTTAACAGATATAGATATATCTGATGATATGAATTTAGTAGATGGAGCACCTATTCCAATTACAATATATGATTATGAAGATGCAGCTGGAGTTAAAGGTGAAACAATTACTAATATAGGTGAAGAAAGTGGTATTAAAAATACTGAATTTACTGAAGTTATATATGATGTTACACCTCCAGAAATTTTAAGAGAAGGAAAAACATTAGAAGATAACAGCTATGTAAATAGAACTTTCTATCCTGTATTTGAAGATGCTGGTATTGATTATGCAACAATAATAAGACCAGGAAAAACAGAACCAGAAAATTACCCAATTGATGAAGAAAATAAAGGACAAGAAATAAGCCATGACGGCACATATACAATCACTGTATATGATAAGGTTGGACTTTCAACAACAAGAACATTCACAATGGATCAAACAGATCCACAAATAACAAAAGTTCATATTTATAATAAAGAGAATGGAAGCCAATACATAAAAGATGGAGATACAATAAGAGTTGATGCTACACTTAGTGAAGAATTAGGAACTCCTCCAACTTTAGCAATAGGCAACCAAACAGTAAATAATTTTAAGAGAATTAATAGTGGAAATGGAGAAATTATTTATCAAGCAAACTTAACACTTAATGAAGATAATGAATTAGACCAAGGAGCAATTAAATTCATAATAAGTGGATATAAAGATTTAGCTGGAAATGATGGAGAAGAAGTAACAAAAGCTTCTGAAGATGCTATTTATGATAGCATCTCTCCAGATGAAAACGTATATCGTGTACGTATACAAGTACAAGGAAAAGGTGTCGCAGGAGAACCAGCATATGCTACAGTAAATGATTGGGTATGGTTATATGTAACTTTTAAAGAACCATTATCTGTAGAACCTAAATTTATTATAGCAGGTGAACAAGCTGAAATATGCCAAAGAGTTTTCGAAAACAAATATACTTATGCAGCTAAGGTGCAATTGACAGGAACGATGAAAGAAGGCTTAGTAGAATTCAGTGTGAGCGATTATAAAGACTTAGCAGGAAATGAAGGAAAAACGCTTGATTCAATAGTTAATGACAACTCAAGTGTAACTTTTGATAAAACAGCTCCATCAGCTACAGTATCATATTCACACGATAAAGATAATCCAACAAATGGTAAAGTAACAGTTAAAATAAAACCAGAAGAAACTATTAAAGATATTGACGGTTGGACTAAAAATTCAGATGGAACTTATTCAAAAGAATATGACGAAAATGAACAAGAAGTAGTGACAATCGAAGATTTAGTAGGCCTTCAATCAATTATAAAAATAGAAGTTAATGGGATTGACAGAGAAGCACCAGTTATTACTCTATTAGAAGATAATACTTTTGAAGTAGGAGTAGATACTTATACTTATCCAGAAGAAGGAACTGTAGTAGATGACTTTGATGGCAACATTAGTTTTAGTAAAGTTCACATGAAATGGTATAAAGCTACAACAGATGGAAAAAAAGGTGAAGAGGTAAAACCATTTGAATGGGGAACAAAACTAGAAGGTAGAGAACTTGGAGATTACTACATTGAATATTGGGTATACGATAAAGCCGGAAACAAAGGAACAGCAAGTAGAGTAGTAACATTACAAGATAATACAGCACCTGTTATTACAGTAAACGAGGAAGATACATTTGAGATAGGCGTTGATACTTATACTTATCCAGAAGATATTACAGTTACAGATAATCGTGATGGAAATATGCCAGCAGAGAATGTAAATATCATTTGGTATTATGCTACACCAGAAGGTGGAAAAGGAGAAGTTGCATATTCTGAAAACTTCCCTTGGAATACTAAAATGGAAAACATAGAACCTGGAACAACATATTATATTGAATACTGGATTGAAGATGAAGAAGGAAATAGAGGAGAAGCTCATAAATTATTAACATTCGCAGACAATACAGCTCCAGAAATTAAACTAAACGGAGATAAAGAAATTCATTTTGATACTGTTGAAGATGCAGCAGGATATATGGATGCAGGTGCAACAGTAACGGACAATAGTGATGAAAATATAGAAATACAAGTTCAAATAAACTGGTTTGAAATAGTAGGCGATGAACAATCTGAATATAATGTATCAGGTGTTGGTGTAAAAGGCGAAGGAAGATATAACATAGTATACACAGCAAAAGATGCATCAGGAAATAGGACCGAAGTTCAAAGACTTGTATATATAGGAATGTAATCTATGATTATAAAATATAAAAGGTAGAAGTATTATTTCTACCTTTTATGTATAAGGAGGATAATTTTGGCAAAACGATATAAGGAAAAGAAGAAAAATAAATTCCTTCGATATTTAATCTGTATAGTAATAATAGCTGTAATAATCTATTTAGTTTATAGATTCTTTATAAAAAAGAATGATGAACAAAGCAAGAACATAGAAAATATGCAAACTAATATTATACAGGAAGAGCAACAAGCAAATTATAATAATGACTCAAAAAAAGAAGAAAGTGAACCTAAACAAGAGAGCGATGATGAAGAAAGTAATGATAATATACCTTTAAGTGGAGATATACTTGTGCCAAAAGACTTGGAAAGCGAAGTTAGAAGTAAACTTGAAGATGAAATTAAAGATGCAGACGTAGTAAGAATTCATTACCAGTTAAAGACATTAGAAGAGGGAATAGTCCAAATTTATTATAAGCTAAATGATGAGAAAATTTATTCTGCCAAAGTAGATATAGCTTCTAAAGAGATAGCCGAGTTTGCGGAAATTGAGGACGAAGAATTAGTGCAAAAATCCACTATAGAAGATAATTTAGAAGAAGATGTAAAGCAAGACTTTGAAACATACAAAGATAGACTAAATGGGGAAAATAGTAGATTAAATATTATAATATCTAACACAGAAATTATAATAAATGTTAGTTATGTTTAATATTTATATCCTACATACTTGCTTTAAATTAACAACTGTAATATAATGTAGAAGAAAATAAAATCTTGGAGGAAAAAAGTGAATATACAAAAGAAACTATCAAGATTAGGAATAGAAAAAATAGAAGAATTAGATAAAAAAGATGTAAATTATTTGGCTCACTATATGGCAAATTGTATGACTAGCACATTTCATACTTTACAAGATTATTATAACGAAATACTAGCAAAATTACTAAATTGTACAATGTTTTATGCAAAAATTACAGGAAATGTAGCTAAAGTAAACTATATCCATGAAGACAATTGTATATACATTGATGAAAATATAAACATATATGAACCAAATGAACAACTTTTCCATGAACTTATACATTATTTGCAAGTCTTTAAAAAAAATAATGGTAAAATAAAGCAAATAGGTTTATGCAATTTTGGTGACTTTTCAGTTAGCGGACTAGGATTAAATGAAGCATTAGTTCAATATATGTCTTCTAAACTTATGAAAAAAGAAAAACAAAGAACAAAGATTTATGGATTAGAATTAAAAACAATCAGTCCAGATTCATACCCTGTATTAACTAACTTGATGGAAGAACTTGTTTATTTAATAGGAGAAGACGAAATATTGTTAGCCTCCATAAATGCAAAAAACAATTTTGACGATTTGTTCTACAATACATTTGAGGAAAAAGGAAATCAAATAATAAAAGCTTTTGATAAAGTATTGGATTTGAAAAATAAATTATTAGAGGCAAGAGAGGGAATATATAAAAAAGAAACCCCCGAAGTACTTGAAGAAAGTATATGCTATACTTATATAAATACTCAAAAAACAATGTTAACTAAGTATTTTGATAAAATGGTTACAATGCTAACTTCAATCGAAGAAATAGATTTTTACATAGAAAAATTCTTAAACTTTAATAAAGTATTAGGATTAAATGAAAAAAATAGAGCAGAAGTATTAGATTTTTACGAAGAATATAAAAACGAAATAATGAAAAAATTTGATAAAAGGCTTATGAAGCTAAGTAAAGAGAAAGGGAAAAATACTTTGTCGAATTATAATAATAAGCTCGGTAGATTTATAAAAAAAGTTTTCTCTAGTTTTGGGAACTAATACAATAATAGAAGATAAGATATTATTTGAAAAAATAATATCTTATTTTCTATGGATTAAAATTAAATTAGAAAAATAATTTCCATAAAAATAAGATATTAAAAAAATAATTTTAAAATATTTAATATAAATGTAGAAATAGCTATTTTCCAAGACACACGAAGTGTTGTGAAAATACTATTTTTTACAATAGATAAGTTATAATCTTTTCTAACTGTTAAGGCTAAACAATTAGAGTGATTATCTTCATTTTCTGTATCCATATTATCATCTGAACTAATATCACTATTACTATCTAAATCAAAATTTTCTTCAATTTCGCTAGTTTCTTTGCTCAAAACACAAGTATCTTCAACATTTGTTACATTACTTTCCTTTTGTTCATTTTGATTTTCAGTAATTACTCCATCTTCGTTAATTACCATAAAATTTTATCCTTTCAAAGAATTTAATTAAAGTATATCATTAAAAAAATATTAAGTAAACAAAAAAATGAAAAAAATAAAAAAATGTAACAAAGAGGATAATCCACTTTGTTACAACTCTTAATACAGATTAACTATACAATGTAATGTTTTTCCATCTAAACTCTTTATAACAACTGTATGCTTGCCATCTTTCAATCCATATAAACACTTAGAAGTATCAACTAAAAGTATTGCATTTTTATA
This sequence comes from uncultured Clostridia bacterium, assembly GCA_944392445.1. GTDB lineage: Bacteria > Bacillota > Clostridia > TANB77 > CAG-508 > CALXVA01. Next base: position 7,423 of record CALXWT010000019.1, on the reverse strand, counting down.
CATTATTTCAATATTATTAAATTCATCATTTAAGTACACATCTTCTGGTAAAGTTTCATACGCCAAATCCAAATAGTTCAAATTATGCATGTGCTTGTTTACGTCAATATCTCTTCTTTGTGTAGTGTAAATGTATTCATTTGAAAATTCTTCTGGTTCTTCAAGCTTTTTAAATGTAAAATCAGGAAAAACAGTTCTGTCTTCGGGTGTATATCTGTTTACAATATCATCGGTTATTTTTGTAATTGTTTGAGTATCTGCATTAACCAATGTCCATCTTGTGGTAGCAATGCAAGTAAGATTATTGCTTTCGTCAAACACCTCAAAATCACGAAGTGTGCATACTTTAGAAGAAGCTCTTGCCCATGTTCTAACTGTAACATTTTCTCCATATTGCAATCTTCTAAATATTTGTACTTTCCAGTTTAGTTGTACCCAAGATAAATGAGTCTTAGGAATATCAATAATACCAAGCCCTGCAACATCTGAATGCATACAAGCAGTATTTTCTAAAAGAGAAAGTAGCCCTTTATTTGTAATTAAAGCATTACTATTTACTTTACTTATATCAACTCTAGTTTTATTCTCAAAAATAGCCATTTTAATTATCGTATGACTATTAAATAATCATACACTCCTTTCCATAAAATTATAAATTGTTTGTCGCACTATTTTCAACAGGTTCCAACATTTTTTCCATTGCTTCATAAATTTCAGGAAAATGTTTTTTGGTATTGATAGGCCTCATATCCTTGTTTACTATAGCATGCACAGTATAACCTGTGTTAATTGGCTTGTCCATATTATTTTCTTTAAATACTTCGTAGTAAAAAACAATCCTTGCAGGAGTTAGCTTGCTTACTCTTGCAGTTACAATAAGGTCATCATCATAAGTAGCTGAACTATAATATTTGCAATTTAGTTCGACTAATGGTGTCATAATGCCCACTTCTTCCATTTTTGAATATGGAAAACCAGCTTGTTTAGATAAATCTGTACGTGCAAGCTCATACCAAATAGGGTAAACAGAATGATGAACAATTCCCATTTTATCTGTTTCCGCATATCTAACTGTTACTTTACTTTGTGAAATCATATTAACCTCCTAAAATATGGATAATTATATCACAACGAAAAACTAAAATAAAGAGGACAAGGGAATTTTTTTGTCACCTTTGGGGACAGGTCTAAGTAGGACGAGTTCGCCCAATTTAGAACTGTTGTTACTGGATAATGGTGCTTAATAAAATCTAGGCACTATGTATGTTTTAAATGTTTGCTTGAGCGCTTAAGGTGGGGACCAACAAGTCTACAAACTGTTATGCGAAAACAATTTGAGCATATACAGTTTGTACGATGTTGGGGGCCGAAAGCAAACATTTAAAACATACATAGTGCCTAGATAAAGAAAAACACTATTATCTAGTAGCGACTTGTTCCTATAGAAGACAAAATGTCTTGTAAAATAAAATGAAGTATGATAGAATTTGAAACAAAGTTATAGTATTTTAAGAAAGGAGAACTAAAGAAATGGCGAATGATAGCATAGCAAAATTGTATAAAATATTAGATGTACTAGAGAATGCAGGGAAAGACAAAAAAGAAATAGCAAAAGCAAGAAAAATGCTTGATTCTGGAAAGTTAGAAGAGGCTTTGGCAGAAATAAGAAAATTAAACAATTCTACCAAAGCAAATAACACAGAAGAAAAAAAGAAGAGAGGCAGAAAGAAGAAGGTAAAGAAAGAAGAAGTTGAAAAAAATAACGAAGAGGATAAAGAAGAGGAAGAGGCTAAAGTCACAGAAGAGGAAAATGACGTAGATAATTTTGACGAAGAAGAGGATAGTATAGAGAATGATGAAGATGTAGAAGAGGACGAAGAGTTTGAGGATGGCTATCAGTCAATATACAATAATTATGCTAATAGTAATGAGAATGAAGAGGAATACTCATCAAATAATAAAAATGTAAAGGATGAATCTGAGGCTAAAAACGATGATAATGAAGCTGGAGATTCTGCTGAAGAAGAAAATGAAGATAAGCATGAAAGTAACGAGGAAGAAAGCGAAGACGACGAGGATGAGTACGACGAAGATTATGATGAGGACGATGATGATAATGACGAAGCACTTAAAGAATGGGGAATTAAAGAAGATGATGATGTAGTATATAAGGAAGAAGAAAAGAAGCAAGAGTCTGTTTTTCCAGAAAAGTTGAGAAACGAAGAGTTAGAAAAAACATATATAGGACTTCTTTTAAACAATCCAAAACTAATTGTTAAATACTATATTTTATTTGATGAGTGCTATTTCGATGACCAAAACTTACTAAATATATATAAAAGCATTTTGTTTACAGAAGGTGGAAAATTCACCCCAGAAATAGCTAAAAAAGGTTTTAGCTTTTCTGTAGACAACAACGAAACCTACAAATTAAAGCAGAAATTAAAATTTGAAGTTTCAGAAGAAGACCATAATCCAGAAAAGGTATATACAGAATTTAGAAAATTATGCATTTTGAGAAAAAGTTACTTAGAAGAGCCACGAGAGGAAGTTCAAGACCAAATAGTAGATATTATAGATTATGAATTATATGATAAAATGTCACCAGATGAAATAAAAGCAGCAATAGTACAAGTTAGTGTTACACAAAAGTTTAAACAGGCAGTATTAAGCGAAGATTTAACAGAGTTCTTGGAAAAGGGCGAAAACAACTTAACAAATGGATTAGAGCTTCCATTTCCTATACTATCAAGTGTGTTTAAAGGAATTCGAAAAGGCGAAACAATGGCATTTGCAATGCCTTCTAACTCTGGTAAAAGTAGATTCACCATTAATCTTTCGGCATACACAGCATTTGTGCATAAGAAAAAGGTTCTTGTAATCTCAAACGAAATGTCAGAAGAAAAAATGAAGCTTTGCTTAATTACTACAGTTTTAAATAACCCAGAAATACAAAAACTACACGGACAAAAAATATCTAAAACAGAAGGAGAATTGCTAGAGTTTAAGTTTAGACCAAACAAAGATGCAAATGTTAATGTGGACGAAGAGGGCTTTATATTACAAGAACCAAACGAAACCAGAAGACAATTTGTAGAAAGACTAAAAACCGTATCAGATGAGTTTAATAAAACAATAGCAGTAACAGATTGGGTAAACAATCAAATAAATAATTCAATTTACTTCATAAACATAACAGACCATACAAATGACGAGCTTCAAAAGGTAATTATGAACTACTATTACAAAGAAAAAATAGAATATGTATTTTACGATACTTTAAAAACGGACACAGCTAATATTGGAAACGGAGAAGAAATAAAAAGAACAGCAACAATACTTTCTAACTTAGCACAAAACTTTAATATGTTCATTTGCTCTACTTTACAATTAACAGAGAGCACAACACTTCCAATAAATTTAACTGTAAACGACTTAGCAGTAAGTAGAACAGTAAAAGAAGTATTGGATACCTTATGTTTGATAAAGCAAATAATGAGAGATGATTTAGATAAGTATGAGTATTCATTAGAAGAGGTAGATACTAAATTTTATGAACTAGAAAAATTTAAAGACCCAGATGTAAGATATTATGCCTGTGTAGTAGACAAAAACAGAGCAGGTGCAAAACCAAAAGTATTGTTTAGATTAAACTTAGCTTACAATGTTTGGAATGAGTTAGGATATTTGAAATTAAAGGTAGGAGAGTAGGTTGGCAAAAGATAATTTATTTTTATATTTTAATTTTATGTATTTTTCCTTTTGGTCTTCGGCCCCCAACATCGTACAAACTGTAAAAACTTCACTAACGTTTAGTTTAACAGTTTGTAAACTTGTCGGTCCCCACCTTAAGCACTACGACCAAAAAGAAAAAATACATAAAATTAATCAACAAAATAAAATCAGTATTTTTTGCTAGAAGGAAGGATAGAATTGAAAGAACTAGAAAAATGCGAGATATGTCCACATAATTGCAAAGTAAATAGAGCACAAGGGCAAATTGGAAGATGTAGATGCAATGACAAAATAAAAATTGCTCTTGTATCCACACACGAATACGAAGAGCCTTGTATAAGTGGTAAGAATGGTTCTGGTACAATATTTTTCTCTAATTGCGATCTAAATTGTATGTATTGTCAAAACTACGAGATAAGCCAATTGGGAAAAGGTAGAGAAATAACCATAGAGGAATTGGCAGATATATTTTTAAAGCAACAGGCAAAAGGAGTAAACAACATAAACTTAGTAACCCCTACAATGTATGCCTACCACATAATAGAGGCAATAAAAATAGCAAGAAAAAACGGACTAAATTTGCCAATAATATATAACACAAATGGATATGAAAAAGTAGAAACAATTAAAGCTTTAGACGGATATATTGATGTGTATTTACCAGATTTAAAGTACTATTCAGATATATTATCCAAAAAATATTCTAATGTAGATAAATATTTTGAAATAGCAACTAAAGCTATAAAAGAAATGTATAAGCAAGTTGGACAGGCTACATTTAACGAAGATGGCATAATACAAAAGGGAGTTATTATAAGGCATTTAGTCTTGCCAAACCATTTACAAAATACAAAACATATTTTAAAATGGATAAAAGAAAATTTAGGCGATATATATGTAAGCATAATGGCACAATATTTTCCTACATACAAAGCAAAAGGGGATAGCCTAATAGGAAGAAAACTAACCAAAAAAGAATATAAAGAAATAGAAAACTTTTTATATACACTAGATTTAAAGAATGGGTATATACAAGAACTTGGAGAACATGAGGAAGAGTATGTGCCAGAGTGGGATGCCTAAAATTTGCAAAAGGGGACGGGCTTATTTTGCAAAAAAGTCAACATAAATATAATTAAGCTTGTAATAGTAAAATAATAGTTGAATCAGAAAAGCTTAGAGAGATAATGTATGCGAGAGAAAATTTACAAAACAAGCCCGTCCCCTTTTGTAAATTAGTTAACATAATTTAAGCAAAGGAAAGGAGAAAATGAGAAAAGATGACAGAAGCAGATAAGAATTTTATAGAAACTTGTAAAAAGATAATTAAAGAAGGTTATTCATCAAAAGGAACAGGTGTAAGAACAAGATGGCAAGATGGAGAAGAAGCAAACTATATTTCAATTGTTGGTGTAAGCAATGTGTATGACGTTGGAAAAGAATTTCCAATGATAACACTAAGAAATAATAGCAAAACGGTATTAAGAGCTATTGATGAAATTTTATGGATTTGGCAGAAAAAATCCAATAATGTTAAGGACTTAAACTCACATATTTGGGACCAATGGATAGATGAAAACGGAAGCATTGGAAAAGCGTATGGCTATCAATTAGGAAAAAAATACGAATTTAAAACTAAAGATGGCATAAAGAAAATGGACCAAGTAGATTATGTATTGTACTTGTTACAAAGTGATCCAGCAAGCCGTAGAATAATGACAAATATATTCAATTTTGAAGATTTAAAAGATATGAACCTAGAGCCATGTGCTTATGGAACTCAATGGCTAGTAAAGGGTGGAAAATTGCATTTAATCTTAAACCAACGTTCACAAGATATGCTAGCAGCAAATGGATGGAATACTATGCAATATGCAGCACTTTTGTGTATGTTTGCGCAAGTAACGGGACTAGAAGTTGGAACATTAACTCACAATATTGGAGATTGCCATATATATGATAGACATGTTCCAATTATAGAAAAGCTAATAGAAGCAAAGCCAATGGATGTACATCCACAATTGGTTATAAATAATCCAACTAAAAATTTCTATGAATTTAAAGTAGAAGATTTTGAAATACAAGGCTATGACTACAACAAAGATGTTCAAATAGGAAAAATACCTGTAGCAATTTAGAAGGACCTAAGTTGGAAATATAAGACCATCAAGACAAGCAATGTTGCAACGTAACAAAGTTACATAATTACACATGATTTTACTATGGACAAATTTTAAAATTATATATAAAATAAAGAAACAATAGATTAGTGAAGAAAAAACGGAGGAAAAAATGTTAAGTATTATAGTAGCAATTGCAAAAAACAATGTTATTGGAAAAGATAACAAACTAATATGGCACTTGCCAGAAGATTTAAAAAGGTTTAAAAAGCTAACAACAGAGCATAATATAATAATGGGAAGAAAAACCTTTGAATCACTTCGGCAGAGTATTACCAAATAGAAAACACATAGTGCTTTGCAATGATATGAAATTGGATGTTAATGATGAAAATGTGAAAGTAATAGATAGTATAGAAGAACTAAAGGAATATGAAGAATCAGAAGAGGAAAACTTTGTAATAGGTGGAGCAACTATATATAAGTTACTTATGCCAAAAGCAAATAAGCTATATGTTACTAAAATAAACCAAGAATTTGAGGGAGATGTATATTTCCCAGAAATAGATGAAAAGGTTTGGAAAGTTGTAGAAACGGAAAAAGGGGTAAAGGACGAAAAAAATCCTTATGACTATGAGTATGTAACTTATGAGAGAAGAAATTAAAAAGTTGTTGTAAAGTACAGTTAATAAACTTATAAAAAAGAATATATTTATACAAATTTAAGAAAATAAATTTTACAAACATATTATATGAGGAGATTGATAAAATGATTGATAATAACGTATTTAGAGATGTTTCGTATGGCTTATACATCATATCTACAAAATATAATGGAAAAAATGTTGGGTGTGTGATAAATACATTATCGCAAGTTACTTCAGAAAATCCTGTAGTGTCTTTTAGTATAAATAAAAATAATTACACAAATGAAGCTATAAAGAATACTAAAAAGTTTGCTGTTTCAATTATTTCTGAAAAAACAAAAAAAGAAGTTATAACTAAATTTGGTTATAACTCTTCACGTGATACAGATAAATTTGAAAATTGCACATACCAAGAAATAAATGAAATACCAGTTGTAACAGATGGAATGTGTAGTTATTTGATTTGTGAACTAATTCAAACTGTTGATTGTGGCACACATGATATTTTTATTGCTAAAGTTTTGGATGCACAAAAAATAAGCAATGAAAAAGAAATGACATATAGATATTACCATGAAGTTATTAAAGCAGTAGCTCCAAAAAATGCTCCAACATATATTGAAAATGAGAAAATAGATAATAAAGATGAAATAGCAAAATCAAAAGAAAACGAACAAGAATCAAGTGAGGCATTTGAAAAATACAAATGCATAATATGTGGATATATTTATGATGAAGCTGTAGAAAAAGTGAAATTTAAAGATTTACCAGCCGACTGGAAATGTCCAATATGTGGCACAGGAAAAGAAAATTTTGTGAAAGTGTGATAAAATGAGATAAAAAACGTTGTATTTAATTTATGATAAAATCACCTTAAAAGTTTAGAAACGAATATTTCACCCTAGATGTATAAAAATAGAA
>CALXWT010000018.1 GCA_944392445.1 uncultured Clostridia bacterium | reverse complement strand
ATTTTCTATTTTTATACATCTAGGGTGAAATATTCGTTTCTAAACTTTTAAGGTGATTTTATCATAAATTAAATACAGTTACCATACATAAAATATTGACTTAAGAGACAAAAAGATGTATAATATAAGTTAACGTTTTTAAAGAAAAGGAATGAAAAAATATGGAAAAAACAAATAAAATACAAATTACAACAAAAGCTAGCAATAGTACAGTAAGTGTAAAAAATTTAAAAAATATAAAAGACCAAATAACTATGCCATTAAAAGGAAATCAAATTGATGGTGTATATGCTGAAGTGTTTGACAAATTTTATCAAAGAGCAATGCTAGAGGAATTATATGATGAGCTTATAGATAAAGGAGTTGTAGAAGAAAGCAAGGAATCTTGGAAAAGAGTATGTAAAAATGTAGACCCTGTTATATATAATACACTAAAGCAATATGATAAAGTAGAAAAAAGTAAAGAAAGCAAAAGCCTTAAATATGTACAAATAATGTTAAAACAAATAGACAGATATGAGAATGAGAGCAGAAGGCAATATAAAAAAAGAGTTAACTTAGTGAGAAAGGTAGAATTAGAAGATAATGGCATTGAATTAAATTACGATTTTAGAAATATGAAAATTTTAGGAAGAGGCCTTTGGAATAAAGTAAAAATTATAAGAAATTCAATAAAAAATAGAGAACTATCTAAAATAAAGATTCTTAATATACAAGATGATCAAGTTCAACCAACAGAGCAAAAAGCAAGCAACACGATAAATGGAAAAGAATTGGCAAAAACAATACAAGAATTTAACATTCCAAGTAGAAAAGAAGAAAAAAGGTATAAAGCAAAAAAAGGATTATTAGAAACCTTAAAAGAAAAAGCCAATAATGTAGAATTTAGAAAAAAAGTAGGTAAAAAATTAGTAAATGCAGGAGTTCTTACTGCAATGGCACTTGGGGCAGTAACAATTTTTAACACAAGTAAAGCAAAAGTTGCAAATTTACTAAATAATAATCAAACTGAAGTAAATAATAGAAGCATTACAGAAAATGTGGAAAGTAAAAAAATCGATACAATTATTACAGAAAAAACTGCAATAGAAGAGGCAAATATAGATTTAAAAGAATTTTTGGAGGATTCTGTAAATTTATACATAGGAAAGCAAACCTCATTTAGAATAGATGAAGCAGAGTATTGGGAGAGCCCTGATGGAAAAGGAAAAAGAGGCAATATAAATCAAGAATCTGAATTATATATAACAGATATAGATGTTGTTGATGAACAGGGATTATCACATTATAATGTAGCAGACGGACTAAGTATAAATGAAATTAAAGCAAAACATCCAAATGGTAAATTGGCTTATCATGTTAATAGAATAGATGAGCAAGACAGAATTTTAGGATGGATAAATGATGCACATACAATAGATAAAATAAATTCACAAATAACAAAATCTAGACTAAATACTTTAGTAAATTATCTAACGCCGGAGGCTAAAGAAATTTTTTATAATACTATAAAAAGCAGTAATGAAGGTGTAACAAAATCAAATAAAGACATAATTACTACACTTATACGCGAAGCAGAGCAAGCAGAAAAAGCGCAAAATCAAGAACCAAGACTAGAGCAAAATTATGTAAAAAAATCAGAACAAGAGATAGGCGATAGGTAAACAAAGGGAGAAGAAAAAAAAGAAAAATAGATGACAAATTAGAAAAAGAATGTTAAAATAACTACTGTTAAAGGAAAACATTACAAAATAAAAAGAAAACCTGTCTTCAAAAGTGCCTTTAGCTCCTTGGGGACAGGTATTAAAGTGACAGAAGGAGGAATTTAATATGCTAACTGCAACAGGAGTTACAATTAGATTTGGAAAGAGAACCTTATTTGAAGATGTGAATATAAAGTTTAATAAAGGTTGTTGTTATGGTATTATTGGAGCAAATGGTGCCGGTAAATCTACTTTTTTAAAAGTTTTATCAGGAGAACTAGAACCAAGCAAAGGTGAGGTTACTAAAGACAAAAACGAAAGGTTATCTGTGCTAAAACAAGACCACTTTGCATTTGAAGAATATACTGTTATGGATACAGTTATAATGGGAAATGATGAACTATATAAAATTATGAAAGAAAAAGATGCAATATATGCTAAGCCAGATTTTTCAGAAGAAGATGGTATGAAAGCAGCTAAACTAGAAGAAAGATTTGCAGAATTAGATGGATGGAATGCAGAATCAGACGCAGCAGTGCTTTTAAATGATTTAGGAATAGAACCAGAAAAGCATTACAAAATGATGAGTGAAATTGAAGCAAAAGATAAAGTAAAAGTGCTTCTAGCACAAGCTTTATTTGGCAATCCAGATATTTTACTTTTAGATGAGCCTACAAACGACTTGGACTTAAAGAGTATAAATTGGTTAGAAGAATTTTTAATAAATTTTGAAAATACTGTAATTGTAGTGTCACACGATAGGTATTTCTTAAACAAGGTTTGTACACATATTGCAGATGTTGATTTTGGTAAGATAAAAGTATATCCTGGAAACTATGATTTCTGGTATGAATCTAGCCAGCTTGCACTAAAACAAATGAAGGAAGCAAATAAAAAGAAAGAAGAGAAGATTAAAGAACTTCAAGAATTTATTGCAAGATTTAGTGCAAATGCTTCTAAATCTAAACAAGCTACATCTAGAAAGAAATCATTGGAAAAAATAGAATTAGATGAAATTAAACCTTCTAATAGAAGATATCCATATATAGATTTTAAGCCAGATAGAGAACCAGGAAAAGATATATTAGAAGTACGAAATATTTGTAAAACAATAAATGGTGAAAAAATATTGGATAAAGTATCTTTTGTTGTAAAACCAAATGATAAGATAGCATTTTTAGCAGATAATGAAAATGCAAAAACGGTATTGTTCCAAATTTTAGCAGGAGAGATGGAACCAGATTCAGGAACTATTAAATATGGAACTACAATAACAACAAACTATTTTCCAAAGGATAATAACTATTTATTTGAATCAGATTTGTCAATAACAGATTGGCTAAGACAGTATTCAAAAGACCCAGATGAGACTTACGTAAGAAGCTTCTTAGGAAGAATGTTATTCTCTGGAGAAGAGGCTCTTAAAAAAGTAAATGTACTATCTGGAGGGGAAAAAGTAAGATGCGTACTTTCTAAAATGATGCTTTCTGGAGCAAACTTACTTATATTTGATGAACCAACAAATCACTTAGATATGGAAAGTATTACAGCTCTAAACGAAGGAATGAGTAAATATAAAGGACTTATTTTATTTACATCACACGACCATCAATTAACGCAAACAGTTGCAAATAGAATAATTGATATTAAGAAAGATAAGTTAATAGATAGAGAAGTAACTTATGATGAGTATTTGGAACTAAACTAAAAATTATGTAAATTATACATAAAATTTGCTATTTTAACCATAATATGCTATAATATAGTCTGATATAGGCATTGCCTATGTTGTTTAGTGGAGCCCTTTTAAAGTCTGACGCAAAAAAATCAACAACTAAGAGGGAGGAAAAAATGCTGAAAAAGTTTATAACTTGGCTCGTCTTATGGGAAGTAAGTTTCCTCATCTCCAAGGTCACAATGAGTGAGCAAGGACAAGTATTCATTTACTTGTACGCGCTCTTGGACGTTTACTATGCGTGGACGTTTGGTGAAAGCGTAATGCGCATAAAAACGGAGGAGGCTGCTGAGGTAGCAACTATTCGGAGTATAAACTGGGTAGTTTCAGCAAGCCTAATTGTCACCGCTCTCATAAAGGCGGGGTTGACTTGGGGAATCTCAACGATTTTCCAAATCGATGTCTATACGACGTTCCAAGTATTAACTCTTGGAGCTTGTATCTGCAGTAAGACAGAAGCCCAAAGCATTGAATAGCAAAGGTTTTGCTGTTCAATAAAAGAAATAGTGTAGTTATTGCAAAATAGCTACACTATTTCTTTTTATTGTATAGGAAAAATCGAAGATTTTGATTATACAACAAGGTTAAGTTACCTTGGGCTGTGCGTATTCGCGAAGCGAAATGCACATATGTGCGTCGAAAGCTTTGCTTTCGCTAACGCACACTTTTCTTATAAAAAATTATATTGATTATTCAACTACAAATGTTATTTTAGAACCATCATAAGAGCCACCGTCATACTCTATTTCTATTGTTTCAGCATCTTTAGGTATTTCAAAATAAACTGATCCTTTCGCTTTTTTACCTTCTCCTATTGATGCATAAAAGTAACTATCTTCTACAGAAGAAAATGTGTCACAAGAAAATTTATCTGCATAACAGTTAAAGTCTGAATAAGATACGTATTCTGTATAGTCTCCTACATTTTCAAATTCAAAATCTGCTTTTAATATTTTGCAATCATCGTCTACCATTGCAAAAGTATAGTAATCCTTAAAATCTTTATCTACTGCTACTAATGTTACAGTAACATCATTTAATGTGGCAGGCTCATTAATTTTAGCATTTATTTCTGTAACTTGGTTTTCTAGTTCGTCATTTATGTAGTCCAAACTACTTGAAATGTTATCTGAAACAGTATTGAAAACAAATACAAGAAGAACTGTAACTAAAATACATACAACTAAAGCTATTGTAGAAAGCACAACTCCTGCAATTGAAAGCCCTCTTGACTCTTTTTTCTTAGATTTTCTTACTACATCGATTATCCCTAAAACTAGTCCTAAAATTGATGGTAATATTAGAAATACACTAAAAAATGGTGATAGTATTAGGCAAATTAAACCTATAACGAATGAAGCAATCCCCATATAATTTCCTCCTTTATTTCAAAACTAATTCCATTATACAATATTTTTCGACAAAAAACAATATTTGCATAAATGAAAACATTAGTGATATAATATCTAATATTCTTAAAAAAGAATAAATAAAAGAAAGGGAGAAAGCAATACGCTTATTAAAAAGTATGATTAGAAAAGCAAGTTTAGAAGAGTCAAAGTTAATTTATACAGAAAATATGGAGAAGGATTTTCCGGATGATGAAATTCCAGATTATAATAGATTTGTAAAGCTTACAGAAGATAATGTGCATGATGTATATTTATATAGTAGTAACAATCAAGATGTAGCTTATTTCATAACTGTAGAGAATAATAACAATATTCTTATAACACATTTAGCTGTAATGAAAGAGTTTAGGAGCAAAGGCTTAGGAAAAATATTATTAGAAGAAATTAAAAAATTCTTTAAAGATAAAAATATACTAATTGTAGAAGTCGAGGCAGAGAGTAGAGCTAATAATGAGGAAGAACTAGATATAATTAATAGAAGGAAAAGGTATTATTTAAATTTAGGCTTTGTACAGTGTAAAAATATGTCTTATATATTGTATAATGTAGATTATGATATATTAACATACACACCAAATAATAGAGAATATGAACCACAAGAAATAAAGAAAATTATGGAAGAGATTTATGCAAATGTAGGTGTAGACAAGTCAAAGTTAAAAATTGAAATTTTAGAAAGGAAACAATAAAATGGATAAAATAACAAAAATTATAGCAAATGAATTAAATATTAGAGAAAATCAAGTAGAATCAGCAGTAAAGCTAATAGATGAGGGCAATACAATACCGTTTATTGCTCGTTATAGAAAAGAAGCTACAGGAGGTCTTTCTGATGAAACTTTAAGAGATTTAGGAGAAAGACTTACATATTTAAGGAATCTTGAAAAGAGAAAAGAAGAGGTAAAGAAGTCTATAGAAGAGCAAGGAAAATTAACAGAAGAGATTTCTAAATCTATAGAAGAGGCCATAACTCTTGCAGAGGTAGAGGATATATATAGGCCATATAAGCCTAAAAAGAAAACAAGAGCAACAGTAGCCAAGGCAAAAGGATTGGAGCCACTTGCAAACATTATTATGGAGCAGACCGAAACAAAGCCAATAGAAGAAATTGCAAAAGCATTTGTTAATGTGGATAGTGTGGAAAAAGACGCACCAAAAGATAAAATTGTTGCAAATGTAGAAGAGGCAATTCAAGGTGCATTAGATATTATTGCAGAAAATATATCGGATAATCCAAAATATAGAAAGAAAATTAAAGGCATTTGCTATAGAGAAGGCATAATAGATGTAAAAGCTACTAAACCAGAGGAAAAGTCTAGCTATGATATGTATTATGACTTTACAGAAAGTATAAATAGGCTTCCTAGCCATAGAATTTTAGCAATAAATAGGGGAGAAAAGGAAGAGTTTTTAAAGGTAAAAATAGACAAGCCAGAAGAAAAAATATTGAGCTATATCCAAAGAGACATTATAAAAGGACATACTCAATTTGAAAATTACTTAGTAAATACAATCGAAGACAGTTGGAAGAGGCTAATCGAGCCATCTATAGACAGGGAAATACGTTCTGACCTAACAGAAAAGGCAGAGGAAAAAGCAATAAAAGTATTTGGAAAAAATGCTAAGCAATTATTATTAGGTGCGCCAATTAAAAATTTAACAGTAATAGGATTTGACCCTGCATATAGAACAGGATGCAAAATTGCTGTAATAGACGAAACAGGAAAGGTGCTAGAGACTACAACTATTTACCCAACAGAGCCACAAAATGATGTAGAAAACTCAGCAAAAGTTTTGCTAAATCTAATTAAAAAGTATGATGTAAATATGTTTGCTATAGGAAATGGAACAGCATCAAGAGAGTCTGAAATGTTTGTGGCAGATGTAATAAAAAGGGCTAAGGAACAATTAAATATGGATGTTCACTATGCAATAGTGTCAGAAGCAGGAGCATCTGTATATTCAGCATCAAAACTTGCAACAGAAGAGTATCCAGATATAAATGTTTCTTTAAGAGGTGCTATCTCTATAGCCAGAAGATTGCAAGATCCATTAGCAGAACTTGTAAAAATTGATCCTAAATCTATAGGGGTAGGGCAATACCAACACGATGTTGACCAAAAGAAATTATCTGAAAGCCTAACAGGAGTAGTAGAAGATGCGGTTAATAAAGTTGGAGTAGACGTAAACACTGCAACACCATCACTTTTGCAATATATATCTGGAATAAATAAAACGATTGCAAATAATATTGTAAAATATAGGGACGAAAACGGAAAAATTAAAGAAAGAAAAGAGCTATTGAAAGTACCAAAACTTGGTAAGTCTGCATTTGAACAATGTGCAGGATTTATTAGAGTATTTGATGGAAAAAATCCACTAGAAACAACTGCAGTTCACCCAGAAAGCTATGAAGTAGCAGAAAAACTATTAAATAAAATTGGGTATGGCAAAGAAGACTTAAAGGATAAGAATAAATTAAAAGAAATAAAAGAAAAATTAGCAAATGTAAATGTTGCAAATACTGCAAAAGAACTAGAAATAGGAGAAATGACTTTAAAAGATATAATAGACGAACTTTCAAAACCAGGTAGAGACCCAAGAGAAGAAATGCCAAAGCCAATTTTAAGAGCAGATGTACTTAAATTTGAAGACCTAATAGAGGGACAAGTTTTAACAGGAACTGTAAGAAATGTAACTGATTTTGGTGCCTTTGTAGATGTAGGTGTAAAACATGACGGTTTAGTGCATATATCTGAAATGAGCAATAGCTTTGTAAAAAATCCATCAGACATAGTATCTGTGGGCGATATTGTAAAGGTTAAAGTTATAGGAATTGACAAGGATAGGCAAAAAGTTAAGCTTAGTATGAAAGTTTAAAAAAGTTGTGAGATTGTTTTTTTAGTTTATTTTATAATTTTAATAGTACCAATATTTTTATTTAAGGTCGGAGTGCTTAAGGTGGGGACCGACAAGTATACAAACTGTTAAACGAAACATAAGTGAAGTTTATACAGTTTGTACGCAGTTGGGGGCCGAAGACCTTAAATAAAAATATTGGTACTATTAAATAAAAATATATAAATTTAAAAAAACAATCTTACAACTTTTTGCAACTAAGCAGGATATTTCTCTTGTATTTCTTTAATCTTGTCATATTCATTATCAATTATGTCTAGAAAAACTTTTCCTAATTCTGGGTCAAATTGTGTACCTAGATTTTTTTCTATTTCTGAACGTACAACATCTATTGGTAAAGAATTTCTGTAGGTTCTTTTGGATGTCATTGCATCAAAGGCATCTGCGATTGCTGCAATTCTAGCAAAGTATGGAATATCTTCTCCTTTTAGCTTTCCAGGGTAGCCTCTACCATCATATCTTTCGTGATGATGTTTTACTATCGGTATAATATCTTTAAACACCTCAGCATTGCAAAGAATATGAGCTCCAATAGAAGGGTGATTTTTAATTTCTGAGTATTCATCATCAGTTAATTTAGATTCTTTTAAAAGTATGCTATCTGGTATACCAATTTTACCAATATCGTGGAATAATCCACCTACACGTAATATTTTAATATCATCTTCAGATAAACCAAGCTTTTCACCAATAAGTACAGAATATTCAGCAACTCTATCTGAATGACCTCTAGTATATGGGTCTTTTGCTTCTACTGTGTACCTTAGGGTTTGTATACTATCTAAATAAGCCTTTTCTAATTTTTCGTAAGTATTTGCAAGCTCTTGATTTATTCTTTTTATTTCATTCATTTGTTTAATAGATTTAATTCCAGATTCGATTAGAAGAAGTAATTGATCGAATTTGTCGCTCTTTTCACAATATCCTTGAATATCTAATCTTCTAATTGTCTCAAGAGGTGGAGCTAAATCCTTATGACCAGTTAGCAATAATATATATAATTCTTTATCAAATTTACGAATTTCTTCAACGACTCTATCTCCATGTATAGGATCCATTATAAAGTCCAAAATCATTAAGTCAAAATGTTCGTTTCTAACTTTTTCTATTGCTTCTAATGGGTCTGTAACACCTGTAAATTCATAGCCAGATCTTTTTAAGAATATAGAAAGTGAATCAACTATTCCTTCTTCATCATCTACAGCTATGATTTTATAGCCATTTGATTGTGCTATATGTTCATTTTTCCTCATAATATCACCTTCTTAAATTGATTTGTTTAAATTAAATTCACTTACATTATATTTGTTGTTAAAACAAAATGCAAGTATTTTTGTCAAAAAGTAGAAAAATGGTTAAAGTTTACATTATTCACTTTAGTTATTTAAAAACTATAAAGCAGACACAAAATACTTTCTACTTTATAATTTATTCAACAGGAATGTATATATGAAATACTGTTCCCTTTCCTTTTGCTGTTTCAAAAGTAATATTCCCATTAAAATGTGCTCTTATAGTAGAGTATGACATAAATAATCCAAGTCCTGTTCCATTTTTTCCTTTAGTTGTTATCATCTCTTTAAACAACTTTTTCTGAACAGATTCAGGCAAGCCAGAGCCGTAATCTTGAATTGATAAGATTATAGATTTATCTTTTTTATTTATATAAAAATCTATTGTTTTGTTTGGCTCTCCATTATATGCTTGTATGCTATTTGAAATCATATTATTAATAACTTGTACTAGACTTGTTATATCACCATTAAGTACAGTTTTAGGATTTGTATTTATATGAACATTTAGGGTAACTAATGCATTTTTTAGCTCATGTTTCATCAAAATATTTACTCTTTTTACTAACTCATCCAAATCAAAAGACACAGTTTCGTTTTCAGATAAAGTAACGGCTTGACCTTTAACAGCTGTAATTACATCTGACATATATTCTGAGTAAGATTTTATTTTCTCAACCCATTCGGTCATATCCTTGGCAATAGCATGATGGTCATCGTTTGTAACTTCTGGGTCTCCTATTGATTCATCATACTCTTTTATTAAATCTGTTAAGCCTTCGGCGGCACCAGATATTGACATTATAGGTGTCTTTAAGTTGTGTGCAATACCTCCAATTAATTGTCCTAAAGAAGCCAAACGCTCTTTTTCCATAAGCATATTTTGGTTATTTTGAATTTGTTCAAAATCTAGTATGTGTTGAGTAGTATCTTTAAATAATAGTAAAGTACCAATAAGTAAGTCATCTGAAAATAAACTAGTAATTTCAACATTAAAATACTTTTCATAATTTACTAATTTTATCTGCAAACTATAGGTTTGGTTATTACTTCTAGATTGTATTACGTAGTCTTTTATTAAAGTCAAATCCTTTTTACTTATATATTTATGAATTATGTCTCCAAAAAGATAACATCCCCTTAAAGTATCGCTATCCATTTGGGTAAAAGTTAGAAAAGTTTTGTTAAAATCTGCTACAATATTTTCATCATCTATAATAATATAACCATCTGAGATTTTATCTACAATATTTTGCAAAGCAATAGGAGTTATAGTTAAAAACTTAAATTTTATTATTGCTAAAGCAAAGAATAAGGTAGATATTGTAAAACTAATAGGTGTTATATAAATTGTCATCGGGATTCCTAGTACGCCAGCAAAATTAATTGCAATTGGAATAATTGAGCCAATTAATATTAATATGGATTGCTTTGAGAAGAATCCAGAATTTTTTATTGTATATCTTATTAAATAATATAATGCTATAAATAATAAGCCATATGAGTAAATTGAATGTATGTAGAAATATGGACCAAATGTGGTTTGAGCTGTATATACATTGTAAACTACATAAAATAAATGATGAAAATCATTCGTCCATATAACCAATAAGCTTATTATAGGAACTATAAATAAAAGTAAATATTTTTTCTTAAATTTAAATCTGGAACGTGAAAAGCTAAATCCAAATAGCAAAAAGGCTACAGGTAAGAAGCAGGTTCCGATGTATACAAAGTAATCAAAGTATACTGGTTCTATATTCCAATCATCTGCAAACAATAAGGATGCAAGTTGACCAGTACAACAAATCATAAGGCATAAAATAACAAATGCAAAGGTAATATGTACAGATTTTTTTCTTTTTACATTTAAAACTACCAACATAATTATCGAAAGCAATATAGTACAAACCAAAAGTGCAATTGTATAAAAATTTTGTGTCATAAAAAATTTCATTCCTTTCTAACTCAGCTTGAAAGCACATGCATTAATGCAAAAATTGCTTTCAAGCTAAGCTCCATTATAAAGTTAAACAATTTATTCTATGTAATGTATACTTTTTAAGTAATCTAAGTATTTGAAAATATATTCTTTATCTATTTCTGGCCAATCAAATCCAACTTTATGCAAAAATTCATTAGTAAAATCATTATTTAAAGTAATATTAGATTCATATACTAACTGCTTTTTATTATCAAAATCATTTATAATTCCAGATAATATTTTTTTATCATCTTCTAAAATATTATTTACTACATCTAAAAATTTATTATTATTTACTATTTTAATATTAATTCCATATTCTTTTAAATAATATATTGTTTTTAACATATTTACATGCTTGTTATTAAAAAGATGATATACGCTATATGGTGAAGCATATTTAATAATTTTACAAATTGCTTCTGCACATAAATCTACTGGGGTAAACTCTAAGTAACCATTGCTTAAATAGTCTGGTATGTAACCAAGTTTAATAAACGTAATTAATCTATTTACAAAAGCATTTTCTGAAATATTAATTTGGAACTTACCATCAGAAAATCTATTTGTAATATTGCCAAGACGAATAATTTTAGCATTAAGAGAATAATTTGTAATATTTTCAAGTATCATTCGCTCTGCTATAAATTTAGTATAAATATAAATATTAGATAAATCTTGTTCAATATATAAATTATTTTCTCTAAAAACAGTTTTGTACTTAATATCGGCACTATTAAAACTATCTTCGGCAAATACATTGCCAGAGACACTTAATGTAGAAATATGATATAATTTTACATTAAACTTATTACAAAAATCAATAATATTTTGTACACCTTTTATATTTGTTTCATCAAATAAATTTTGTCGACCATAATGCTTAACAATTGCAGCAGAGTTTATAATGCAAGAAATTTTATTTCCAAGCTCTAGATAATCGTTCTCTTCTAATTTAAAGTTTGGAAAAACTATATCCCCTTCAATAATTCTAACTCTATTTCCAATAAAGGAATCATATTTATCGTCAAAATAGAAATGAAGTGTTTTAATAAGTCTATCATAAATATTTATTTTATTTTTTTTGCGAATCAAACAATAAATATTTGAATTTGTATTGTTAATTAGTTTTTCCAATATATGTATTCCAACAAATCCAGTTACACCAGTTAATAAAATGTTACCGATTTTTTCTTCATCAAAGTTATCTTTTATAGGTAAAGTATTTTTATTTAGTAGTTTATTAATTTCAGAATAATCATAATCTTCTATATGTGGTGTAAATACTTTATTTAATGTTTTAGAAGATAATTCTTTGATTGTAGGAGATGAGAATATATCTGAATATGTTATATTCATTCCTAGTTTAAATATTTCTATTTGTAGTTTTATAGCAATTAAAGAATCTCCACCAAGCTCAAAGAAGTTGTCATTAATTCCAACTTTTTCTACACCCAAATATTGTTCCCATAATTTTGCGAGTTTTTCTTCAAATTCATTTCTTGGTGCTTCATATTCTGAAGATAAGTTAATATTTATATTTTGCAAATATTTTTTATCTATTTTACCATTTGCTGTTAGTATAAATTTATCTAATTGTATAATTATATTTGGCACACTATAAAATGGTAATTTCAAACTTAAAAATGTACGTAAGTCGTTAATTACTATTTTTTTACTACTTGTAAAAAATGCAACTAAATACTTATTACCATCTTTTTCTTTGACAATAATCTGACATTTAGTAATAGTTGGATAATCTAGTATAGCACTAGAAATTTCTCCAAGCTCTATTCTGTGTCCTTTAATTTTAATTTGATTGTCGTCTCTTCCAACATATAAAATATTTCCATTTGGTAGCCATTTTACAATATCTCCGGTATTATACATTATTCCTTCTTTAAATTTACAAGGAACATATTTTTCTTTAGTAAGTTTTTCATTATTCAAATATCCTTTAGAAACATTATCTCCTGCAATATATAATTCTCCATTTACTCCAACAGGAACAGGTTGCATATCTTTATCTAAAATATAGCCAGTTAAATTATGCAATGGTTTTCCTATTGGTACAATATTTGTAGATATTATAGAGTTCTGTTTTAATTTATATGCAGTACAACATATAGTGGTTTCTGTTGGACCATAACCATTTAATATTTGCATATTCTCATTTAAATTAAAGAATTTTTTAATCAACTCCACTTTAATAGGCTCTACACCAATTAAGATTTTATTTAGAGCTACTTTTTTAGAAGAGAGAATTGTGTATACTTCTTCTAAAATATTTGGTGGTAAATATGCCATAGTAATTTTATTTTGTATAATTGTTCTACAGTAATCTATTATATCTTCAATGCTTTCAGATGGGTACAAATATAATGTACTTCCATTAAGTAATGTAAAGAAGAATTCCCAAATGCTAACATCAAACGAAATGCTAGTTGAAGAAATGCATATATCATTTGTTCCTACTTTATTATTAAATAGATTATTAAATGAATGAATAAAATTGTTTAAATTTTTATTCATAACTTGTACACCTTTAGGTAATCCAGTAGAGCCAGAGGTATAAATAACATATATTATATCATCTGGCAGAGTTGGTGTAAAGGAAACAGGTTGTACATTGCTATAGTTAATTTCGTCCATATTTATAGTATTTTCTTCATATAATTCTTTAGTAGAATTATCTATAATGCAAATTTTTGCCCCACTATTATCTAAAATATATTCTATTCTATCATTAGGAAACAATGTGGATACAGGAAGATATATTGCACCACATTTCATAATACCAAGCATTGCAACAATTAAATTACTTGACCTATGAAGCAAAGTAGATACAATATCTCCCTTTTTTATTCCTTTAGAATATAAGTAACTTGCAAACTTTGCGACTTTATCATTTAACTCTGAGTATGACATTTTAGAGTCTTTACATATTATTGCAGTTTGGCTTGGATTTTCTAAAGAGATATTTTCAAATAACTCTATAATAGATTTATTTTTTGGATAGTCTAATATGTTACTATTAAATTGGCTATTAATCATATTTATTTCTTTTAAAGAAAGCATATTTATGTCACTTAACTTAATATTTGGATTTTCCAAGATAATTTCTACAATATTTATATAATGCTCAAGAAAAATTTTCATAAAGTCTTCACTAAATAATTTCGTACAGTATTCTAGATTTAGAGTTAAATGCTCAGCTTCTGGAATTACTTCAAGAGAAAAATCAAACTTAGAAGAATGCTCATCAGGTGTATAGTAAGTAGTGTTAATGTCTCCCAAAGGTATTTTAGGATTTCCCTCATTTTGATATGTAAACATAGTATCAAATAATGGGTTTCTACTAGTATCTCTTGAAATATGTAAATTATTTAGTAACTCATCAAAAGGATATGTTTGATGTTCGAAAGCTGTAAAGCAATTAGTAGTAACCTGTCTTAAAAATTCTTCAAAGGAAAGCGAGGAATCTATATATATGCGAAGAACAAGCGTATTTACAAACATTCCTATTATATTGTATAAATCTGCATTATCTCTACCAATTACAGGACTTCCAACTGTTATATCTGTTTGATGTGTGTACTTGTATAACAAAATATAATAAGCAGAAAGTAGCAAAGTAAATGGAGTAGCACTATACTTTTTACAAAAATCAGCAATTTTATAGTTTGGTATTTGAGCTATAATTTTATTTCCTTCAAATGACTGCATACTTGGTCTTGAGTATGTAGTAGGCATATTAAGTACAGGAATATCACCCTCAAATTTACTTATCCAATAATGTTTGCTAATACTATATTTTTCGGACTTTATATTATTTTGTTCCCATACAGCATAATCCATATAATCTAAATCAAAAGGTTTTAAAGATTTACCATTATATAAATCACATAATTCTTGCACAAAAACTCCTACAGATTCCCCATCACATATTATATGATGCATATCTATAAATAGGGCAGAGGTGCCGTTTTCAAAATTATATAATTCTGCTCTAAATAAAGGAGCTTTGCTTAAATCAAAAGGTTTAACAAAATTGTAAAATATTTTGTCTAAATATGTGCTTTGAGAGGTACTAGCTTTTGAGTCATCGGTTACACTAGATTTTATATCACCTAAATCAGTAATTTTGTAATCTGTAACCTTTAATTTAAAATCAATTTTGTCTTCTATTTTTTGTACAACATTTTCTCCATCTAATACAAAAGAAGTCCTAAAAGCACAGTGTCTATTAAGTATTGTATAAAAACAATTCTCTAGTTTGTGTGAATCAGGTTTTTTATCAAAAAGTAATGCACCGGGAGTATTGTAAGTTACAGAATTTGGCTCCATGCTTACTGTAAAATAAATTCTTTTTTGAGCAGAGCTAAGTGGATATGTTTCAGAATGTGGTGCTTTACATATACTTTCTTCGTCTTGCGACTTGTTTAAACCATCTATGTATTTTGCTAAAGATGCTATTGTTGGATTATCAAATAAATTTCTTATATTTATTTTTATATGTAATTTACTATAAATTTCAGAAACTAACTTTATAGAGCAAAGAGAGTCTCCACCTAAATCAAAAAAGTCTGCATTAACACTTATTTTTTCTAAATCTAATATAGCACTCCATAGTTTTTCTAGTTCTTTTTCTGTATTAGTTGATGGTGCAATATATTCACTTGCTTTAATTTCTACTTCAGGCAATTTTTTTACATCTATTTTGCCATTTAAAGTAATAGGTAATGTATCCATAAAAATAACGTGTGATGGAACCATATAATATGGCAAACTTTGTTTTAAAGTGTTTTTTATACTTTCTTCTGTTAGAGTTGTTACTTGTGTTTGTAGAGTAGAACTATTAGTAGAAGTTCTATCTGGACTAACAGAAGTATTTACATTAGAATTACTTAAAATACCATTTTCCGTTACTATATAAGAGCAAATACAATCAATATTATTTACTTTTTTTATAACTGAGACAGCATTTATAATTCCATTTATTTTTACAAGTTTGTTAGTTATTTCATCTAATTCAACACGTAATCCACGTAGTTTTACTTGAAAATCCTTTCTTCCAATATACACAAGTTCTTTATTTAAATTATATTTAGCAATATCGCCTGTTTTATACATTGTATTGTTGGTATAAATGTCTTTAATAAAAGCTTTATTAGTAAGTTCTTCTCTGTTTATATATCCTTTTCCAACACCATCTCCAGAAATATACATTTCTCCAGGATAGCCATTAGGCAATAAATTTAAATCATCATTTAATATATAAATTCTAGTATTTAAAAATGGTATACCTATTGTAATATTTTTACCATCTGTAATTTCTTTATTGGAAGCACAAGCTGTACATTCAGAAGGGCCATATCCATCAAAGATTTTGGCATCTGTGCAATTACGTAATCTATTATATAAATTTTCCTTTAATACTTCACCACCTAATTGAATTATTTTAACTTCTTTTAAACATGCTTTGGTTTCTGGGGTTAACAAAAGCAATTCAATTTTAGAAGGAGTACTTAAAATAAAATCTATATTATTTTTTTCTATCAGTTTGCTCATAAAAGCAGGAACTTTTTGTTCTTCTTCATTTGCAAGTACCACGGTTTTACCAGATAATAGAGATACAAAGTTTTCTACTATAAACATATCAAAAGCCACTGTACTAGTACTTAAAAATTTCTCACAAGTATCAGTATACAAAAAGTGTTTGTAACTATTTACCATATTTATAACGCTAAGTCGTTTTAATAAAACTCCTTTTGGAGTTCCAGTAGAGCCAGAAGTGTAAATAACACAAAATCCATCTTCGTTACTTGTTGGTACACAAGGATTTGGAGCTTTTTCTGTAAAATTTATAGTATCTATTAAAATTTTGTTTTCAAATTCTATTTGCATATTTGAGTTTGTAATTAAAAAAGGAGATAAAGAATTTGAAAGCATATATTTAATTCTATCTGTTGGCAGTGTAGAATCTATTAGCATATAGGTAGCACCAGCTTTTAAAATTCCCCATATAGAGACTAATAAATCTGCACTTCTATTCAGCATAATGCCAATTACATCATTTTCTTTTACCCCTAGAGTAATAATCTTGTTGGCTAAAACATTTGCCTTATTATTTAATTCACTATAACTTAAAGTTTTATCCTCAAAAATTATAGCTGTTTTTGATGGATAGGTTTCTACCATATTTTCAAATATTTTAGTTATAGATAGGGTTTTATCATAATCAAAAGAAGTATAATTATTTAAATATTCCTCTTTTTCTTTTTTAGTAATTATAGAAATGTCTTTTATAGCAATTTGTGGATTTCTTAAAACAGTCTCGACCATTTCCATAATTCTTTTATGCATATTAAATATATCCTCTTCAGTAAATTTGACTAACTGGTAATCGTAATAAATATCCAATACACCTGTATTGTCCATATCATAAAAATGTACATCTAAACTATTTGAAATATGACCTGCAAATAACCAATTAGAGGTGTATTTTACATCGGAGTTATTATTATCATCTCTGGCATTTTGGTAAGATAAAGCTAAATCATATAAGTTTTCACTAATGTTATATTTTTCCTTTATATCAGCTAATAAAACGTCATAAGGGTACTTTTGATGCCTAAAAATACTAAGTTGTGTTAAGCCAACGTCTTTAAAATAATCTGCAAAAGATTCATCAGATGTAAAAGTAGTTTTAAAAGGCACAGTACTAATAAACATACCAGAGGTTTGTTTTTCTTTAAAATTACTTCTATTTAAAACTGGAGTACCCACAATAGGGCTGTAATTGTTATTTAATTTGGCAATATAAATAGAATATATAGCCATAAAAAAAGTGTATATAGATAGGTTATAGGTTTTACAAAGTTGAATAATACGATTGTATAAGTTAGAATCTAAATCAAAAGAAATTCTTTTTGAAGAGGTGTTTAAAGAATCCTCTGTTTTAGAGGATATATGTGAAATAATTGGTTCTGAGTCGAAAAGGCTATTCCAAAAAGCCTTATCTTTTTGGAAGCGCTTGCTAAGTCTATATTCCTGTTCAGATGAAATATAGTCAATATATGATGGAAAAGCTTCTAAGCTTATATTTTTATGATTCATAATAGCTGAATAATAATTTATTACTTCGCTAATAAATAAACTCATCGTCCAAGCGTCTGAAATTAAATGATGGAAATTTGCATTAAAACCACCATGACCATTTGGAAATTTGAAGATGTTAATTTTAACTAATTTTGAGTCTAAAATATTAAAAGGAGATTTTACTAGCTTTTGAGTATATTTTTTCATCTCCTCCAAAGTATTTACTGAAATCACATTAAGTTTTGAATAAGTGTATTTATCTAAATATTGCTTTGGTTTACCATCAACGATGCAAAATTTAAAATTGGCTACATCGTTTTTTTCTAAATATAAGTTAAGTGCTTTATCTAATGCCTCAAAGTCAACTTTTTCGTTTATATATAAGTAACCTGCGACATTGTTAATATTTGTGTTTGACATGTATTCTTCTGTTAGCCAAATAGAATTTTGAGAAGATGTCAAATCATAGTATTTTTTTTCCATTTCTTAAAACCCCCAAATATATAACATCTATAAAAAATTATATAATGAAATTTCCCAAAAATCAACAAAATTCTTGAAAAAAACGACATTTTATTATAGAATGATTACAAATCACAGCTTGTTTAAAACCTCGTAGCAATGTATATTTAAAATTTAAGATATATATCGCTACGGCTCAAGGAAACTGTGAGGTGTAACAAAATGAAGGGAATAATATTAATAGGAGGTTGTGTAATGGGAAAGAAAAAGTATCTTGCAGAAATTTCTAATTTTAGAGAATTAGTTAAGAGATATGAAGAGTATGGAGATAATATTGCTTTTAAATTTAAAAAAGATGGTAATTTAGAAGAAATAACATATAAAAAATTTGTAGAGGATATAAAGAAGGTAGCAGAAAAGGTAATTTCGTCTGATGTAAAAAGAGTAGCGGTAATAGGAAATAATAGGTATGAGTGGTGCACCACATACTTAGGTGTAACTACTGCAGGTAGAGTAATTATACCATTGGACAAAGCTTTAACAGATAAAGAAATTGAAAAATTATTAAAAAGAAGCAATGCAGATGCAATTGTCTATGATGAAAAGTACCAGAATGCAGTAGATGAAGCCATTGCAGAAGGATGCAATATTAAGTATAAAATTTGTATGGACAATATAGAAAAAGAAGGTGTCTTAAAGTATGCAAAAATGCTAGAAGACGGAGAAAATATAATTAAATCAGGTAAAGCAAAATATAATGATGTAGAACTAAAAGAAAATGAAATGTATATTATGTTATTTACTTCTGGTACAACCAATGAACCAAAGGCTGTTATGCTTTCACAAGAGAATATTTGTAAAAATGTTTCAAATTATCAATATAATTTTCTAATATATCAAACAGATACTTTATTATCGTTTTTACCAATACACCATACATTCGAATGTAGTATAACATTTTTATATGGTACGTTTTGTGGAGCTACAATCGCATTTTGTGAAGGCTTAAGATATATTGCAAATAATCTAAAAGAATTTAAAGTGTCAGTATTTGTGGCAGTGCCACTTGTACTAGAGACAATGGCTAAGAAAATTCAAAAAGCAATTAGCGATAGTGGAAAAAAGTCTTTAATAGATAAGATGACTAAAATTTCTCATGCACTTTTAAAATGTAAAATAGATGTAAGAAAAAGATTATTTAAGCCTGTATTAAAACAATTTGATGAATATTTAAGAGTTGTATTATATGGCGCAGCTCCAATGGATAAAGTAACAATTGAATGGTACAATGATTTAGGAATAGAACTAATTCAAGGGTATGGATTAACAGAAAGTTCACCAGTATTAACTGCAGAATCATCAGATAGAAAAAGAGCAGGTTCTATAGGAATTCCGCTAAAAAATGTGGAAATAAAAATAGATAATCCAGACAAAGATGGGGTAGGAGAAATACTAGGAAAAGGCCCTAATATAATGCTTGGATATTATGAAAATGAAGAAGCAACTAAAAAGGCGTTAACAAATGGATGGCTTCATACAGGAGATTATGGTTACATAGATGAAGACGGATTTATATTTGTAACAGGAAGAAAAAGTGATGTAATAGTACTAAGAAATGGTAAAAATATTTACCCACAAGAGTTAGAATTTTTAATAAACAAACTTCCTTATGTAGAGGAGAGTTTGGTATATTCTAGAGACAAATCAAAAACAGATACATTATTATGTGCAAAAATTGTGTATAACAAGGACAATATAGTAGAACATTTTGGAGAAAAAACAGAAAAAGAATATAACAAGTTAGTATGGGAAGATATTAAAAATATAAACAAAGACTTACCAACATTTAAGCATATTAAGGAAATAATTTTAACTGATGAACCACTAGAGAAAACAACAACACAAAAAGTTAAGAGATATGTGGAACTTAAGAAGTTGGAAAAGACTAGAAAATAGTATATTTAAAGCCCAAGAAGTAGTATCTAAAAAAAGTATGAAAATATGGAATGGAAAGTGATTTGAATATAGAAATTCTTGAAAAATTTTGGTAGGGAATCTCAAACTCTTTTGAGGGCGCTACCAAAATTTCTCATAGAATTTCTATGAAAATCAGCTTGACCGACATATTTGAAATACTTTTTTTAGATACTACTTCTTGGGCTTTAGCCATAAAATTCTTAATTCAACTGTTTAAAATTATAAATCTTGGCAAAAATATAGATAAGGAATTTTTGTCTGGAGGAAATTTATGGATTATATAGATAGAGATAAGAAGAAAAAACTAAAAGAGAATTTAATTAAGTTGTTAATTACTCTTTTAGTTTTTTTGATTTTAATTTTGTCTTACATAGTTTATGAAAGTGTACAAATTAGTGAAGAAAATTTAGCTCAAAGCAATGTAACTATAGAGAGAACCTTACAAACAGTCGAGCAAGTTCAAGAAAAAAATAAAACTGTTACAGAGATGATATCTAAATTAAGTGATTCTGTTGTAGGAATTTCTAAAATAGAAAATTCAGGCAGTAGCATATTTTCTGATGAGAATATAACAAATTTAGGATTGGGTACGGGAGTAATTGTAACTGAAAATGGGTATATTCTTACAAATGCACACGTTAGTGGAGAAAAATATAGTAAATGCTATGTAACTTTAGTAGATGGAAAAACATATACAGGGCAGGTGGTTTGGTCAAATACAGATATAGATATGTCAGTGGTAAAAATAAGTCAAACAGGACTAACTGTAGCACCACTCGGAGATTCTGACCAAATACAGGTAGGAGAAACTGTATACGCAATAGGAAACCCTATAGGATATGAATTTCAAAGAACAGTAACATCTGGAATAATAAGTGCTCTGAATAGAACAATTAAATTTGAGGAAGATGAGCAAGAAACATATATGGAAGATTTAATCCAAACAGATGCCACAATAAACCCAGGAAATAGTGGAGGACCTCTTATAAACATAGATGGGGAAGTAATAGGAATAAATGGAGTAAAAATTACATCTGCAGAAGGAATAAGTTTTGCAATTCCTATAAATTCCGTAAAAGCAGTAATAAACAGTTTTAAAACTAACGGAAGATTTGATGAGGCAAGTTTAGGAGTATTTGCATTTGATAAAAATGTATTAGGATATATTGATGAAAATTTAAGGTTTAATGAGGGAATATACATTGAAAGAGTAAATCAAAACTCTGCAGCAGAAGAGGCTAATTTAAAAAAAGGGGATATTATATTAACCATTGATGGAAAAAAGCTAGAGAGAATGTGCGACTTAAGATGCTATATTTATACAAAAGCTCCAGGAGATATGGTAACACTAAAAGTGCAAAGAAATTATAGGGAATTTGAGGTTGAAGTTACATTGAAACGAAAAAGCTAAGAAGTAACTGTAAATAAGCCAAATTTAAAGCAAATTGAAAAAGTGTCAGAACATAATTGGATTACAGTACCTACTTTTAAAAAGTATGAAAATATGGAATGGAAAGTGATTTGAATATAGAAATTCTTGAAAAATTTTGGTAGGGAATCTCGAATCCTTTTGAGGGCGCTACCAAAATTTCTCATAGAATTTCTATGAAAATCAACTTGACCGACATATTTGAATACTTTTTAAAAGTAGGTACTATAATCCAATATAAATAATTACTGAATATTTTAACAAATTAAGGCAATAATATAATTAGTTTATAGAGCAAAAAATTGCTTAAGATGGAGGTTTTTATGAAATCGTATTGGATTAAGAGTGTAGATGAAAAAGAAGTTAACAAATTTGAAAGATTACAAGAAAATATAAAAACGGATATATGCATAATAGGTGGAGGCTTAACCGGCCTTAATCTTATGTATAATTTAAGAAAATATAACATAAACACAGTTTTAATAGAGAAAGACAAAATATGTAGAAGTACAAGTGGAAATAGTACAGCAAAAATAACAAGTCAGCACGGGTTAATATATAAATATTTGGTTGATTCTAAGGGAATAGATTATGCTAAAAATTACTACAAAGCAAATAAAGAAGCTATAGAAAACATAGCAAACATAATAAATAAGGAGAAAATTGAGTGTGATTTCGAATATCAACCATCTTATGTATTTACAGGAACTATTGAAGATATTCAAAAATTAAAAGATGAAGCAAATGTTATAAATAGTTTTGGTGGAAAGGCAGAATACTTAGAAGCAAAAGATATAGAAATAAATAATTTGATAAAAACTGTTGCAGGAGTGAGGTTCGATAGACAAGCACAATTTAATCCATATAAATATGCAAATGCACTTGCACAAATATGTAATGGCCAAAGAATGAAAATATTTGAAGAAACAAAAGCAGTTGATGTTATAGATGAAGATGATTGCTATATAATAAAAACTGAAAATGGAGCAGAAATAAAAACAAAATATCTAATTTTAACAACTAAATATCCAATAATTAACATACCGGGGTTTTACTTTTTAAAAATGTATCAATCCACAAGTTATGCAGTAGGAATGAGGACTAAAGAAAAAATATTTAATGGTATGTATATAAATTCGGAAAAACCAACAATATCATTAAGAATGGCAAAAGATAAAGACGGGTATGTACTAATCGTTGTAGGTTCTGACCACAAAACCGGCGAGGAGATGGATTTAAGTGATTCATATACAAGGTTAGAAAAAATAGCAAGAGAAATATATCCAAATGGAGAAATAAAATATCATTGGAATACAGAAGATTGCATAACCTTAGACAAAATACCATATATAGGAGAATTTTCTAAAGTATGGGAAAATTGCTATGTAGCTACAGGTTTCAATAAATGGGGAATAACAAGCTCAAAAATAGCAGCAGATATAATAACAGACAAAATACTAGGATTTAAAAACGAATATGAAGAAATATTTACTTCAACAAGAGTAGAGCCAATAAAAAATATAAAAGAAGTTGGTAATATAGTAAAAGAAAGTATAGATTCTTTGGTAATAAAAAAATTAGAAATACCAAAAGAAGAAATAAATCAAATACAAAAAGGAGAAGGAAAGATAGTTGAAATTGATGGAAAAAAAGTGGGAATATATAAAAATGAGAAAGACGAAATATACAAAGTAGACCCTGTATGCAAGCATCTGGGTTGCGAACTTACTTGGAACAACTTGGATAAGACTTGGGATTGCCCTTGCCACGGTTCAAGATATGACTATAAAGGAAGACTTTTATATGGACCTAGTGTAAAAAATTTGTAATATAAAATTAAAAAACTCTTCAAAAAATGTTATTTTGTGTTATTATATATGTAATTCGTAAATATAATAAACCGAAACATTTAGAAGAGTTTTTTTGTTGCAAAGGAGAGGTAAATATATGGAAAAGAAGTTAAAAATAATAACAGAAAATTGCCCACAAAATCATAATTGCCCAGCAGTAAAAGTTTGTCCTGTGGGAGCATTATCACAAGAAGAATTTAATGCACCTAAAATAGATTATGATAAATGCATAAAATGTGGTAAATGTTCAAATTTTTGCCCTAAGAAAGCGTTAGTTTTAGAGTAGAATATATTGCATAGGAGAAATTAAATGTATTACACATATATGGTAAGATGTGAAGATAATTCTATATATACAGGAATGACCAACAATTTAGAAAAGAGAATAAAGGATCATATATCAAAAAATGGTGCCAAATATACTAGAGCACATAAGGCAACTAGACTAGAGGCTGCTTGGAGAAGCAAAGACAAATCATTAGCTTGTAAACTAGAATATCAGATAAAAAATCTAAGCAAACAACAGAAAGAAAAACTAATTGAAGGAGAAAGATTATCCACATATTTATCAGGAATTGTGGATTGTAGAAGATATAAAAGAGTATGAATTGGAATTAGGGAGGAGAATAACAAATGGACGAAATAGTTTTTGTAACGCACAATAAAGGAAAAATTGCATCTGCTAGTAAACAACTAGAGGGAGTAAACTTTAAAGTATTTGAATACGAACTAGAAGAGCCAAGAAGCGATGATATTAAGTATATATCTAAATATAAAGTTATGGAGGCATATAAGCTAGTTAATAAACCATGCATTTCTTTAGATTGTGGATTTTGGATAGATGAATTAGATGGCTTTCCTAGAGCTTTTGTAAATTTTGCTTTAGATACAATAGGAATAGAAGGGATATTAAAACTAATGGAAGGAAAAGAAAATAGAAATTGTAGATTTACTGAATGCTTATCTTATTATGACGGTAACGAATTGCATCAATTTATGGGGAAACATGAAGGAAAGCTATCAGAAAAAATATTAGGAAAAGATACAGATAAAAAATGGTCAGATTTATGGTACATATACGAACCTTATGGATATAACAAAACTTTGGCTCAAATGACAGATGAAGAAAGAGCAAATAGGATTAAATATGAGTCAATAGATTCAATGAGAGAATTTTCAAAATGGTATAAGGAACATAAAGTTTAAATTAGAAGATATATGAAAAAAAATAAATCACCACCAAAACTATTGAGCCATGGTAGTGATTTATTGGCTAAAGAAAAGAGGGTGGTCTGAAATAGGAACCCTCATGATTTAGGGGCATACGAAAAAGTTGAAACAGGTTATAACAAAATTAAAGATATGTAAAGACTTTATACAATATATGACCATCCTACTTTTTATATATTTTAGATGAGAATATAATAAATTATGGGATTATTTAATAACAAAAAAGAGGAATAAAAAGGAGCATATATGAACAATAAAATGCAAGGACTTTAATAATAAGATTTATCTACTTCTAATATTGTAACGCGTTTAATGCAATGATAGAGCGCCTTATATTGCGTTTTGCTAATTGAATAATAACTTATTTAATGATACAGTAAAAACAAATAATAGTTTTGAAGGAAGGTAAAGATATGGAAAAGAAATTAAAAATAATAATTAATGAGTGCCCACAAAATCACAAATGTCCAGCAGTGAATGTATGTCCAGTTGGAGCACTATCACAAGAAGGTTTTGATGCACCTAAAATAGATTATGATAAATGTATAAAGTGTAGTAAATGTTCAAACTTTTATCCTAAGAAAGCATTAATTTTAGAAGAAAGATAAAATAAATAAGGAGAATTTTAAAATGAGAAGAATCAATGAAAAAATGATAGAAACATTTGTAAAAGATTTAAAAAAAGGTATTTTACAACCTTTATTAGAGAAAACTATAAAAGATGATACTATACAATTGGAGTTCAGAGATAAATATTTAAGTATATATTATAGGGGTGGATGTGTAAGTAAGTTAGAATGGAAATCAAATGACTTTTATGAAGATTATTTTAATAATAATTATAAGAATATAAATGCTATTATGGAAGAAGAAGAGGAAGAAAATGACTTACAATTACAAATGCAAATAAAAAGTTATGAGGATTGTCTAAAATTAGTTGAAAAAATAATAGAAAGAAAAGAATATATGAACCATTTTTTTGCTAATAGACCCAAAAGAGAAAGGGAATATCAACAAGTTGTTGAAAGAGAAAATAATGATAGAGAAGATAGCAATTACTATATTGTAGATATAGAATATGCCAATAATAGTAGCAGATTTGATATGATAGCAGTTCAAAGAAAGGATTATGATGATTATCAAAAACTAAAACCTGCAATTATAGAAATGAAATATGGTTCTAAAGCAATAGGAAATAAATGTGGTATATACGAACATTATAAGGATGTAAAAAAATTGTCGTTAGAGGAATGTAAAGATATAATTGAAGACACAGAAATAATAATGAAATATAAATACGAGTTAGGAATTATTAAGACAACGAGATATGTAGATAGAGGTATTAAAATTAATAATTTAGATAAGATAGATTTAATATTTTTTATTAGTGGAATAACTCTAAAACACAATAAGATGTTATTAGAAGAAATAGAAAAGATTAAATATGATGAAATAAATGATAATTTAGATAATAGAAATATAAAACTTAATGTTAAGGTGTTTTGTACATATATGGCAGGAAATATTATGTTTGACAAAGATATAATATCTATTGATGAATTTTTAAAATTATCTGAATATAGAAAAAATATGATATAAAAATATGGGAGCTAAGATATGCAAGTAAAAATATTAAAAGGAACAAATCAAATAGGTGGAGTATTCACAGAAATATCATCAAAAGAAGCAAAAATAATTATAGATTTTGGTGATGATTTAGATGGAGTAAAAAGATTAGAAAACATTGAAGG
Organism: uncultured Clostridia bacterium; assembly: GCA_944392445.1. Taxonomy (GTDB): domain Bacteria; phylum Bacillota; class Clostridia; order TANB77; family CAG-508; genus CALXVA01. The sequence goes on along the minus strand of CALXWT010000018.1, from coordinate 3,129 downwards.
CTTAACAACAGGGAAACCAGCTTATGATGGAGTTTTTATTACACATAATCACCAAGACCATATGGGAAGAATAGACGATATTTTAGATGATGTGCCAGTATATTTGTCAGATTTAAGTAGAAAAATCTTTGAAACTGTATTTTGTTTTTCAAAAAATAAAGGTAAAATTCAAAGAAAAACTATAAATCTTGAAGAAGAGAAACCTATTACAATAAAAGATATGAAAATAACTCCATATATAGTAGATCATAGTGCATATAACTCATTTATGATACTAATAGAGGCAGAAGGAAAAAGAATATTACACACAGGAGATTTTAGAAATCACGGATATAAAGGGGGCTTATTAGAAAGTACACTCAAAAAGATAGGAAAAATAGATGTACTAATAACAGAAGGAACTACACTTTCAAGAGAACAAGTAAAAAGCAAGACAGAAACAGAGTTAGTAGATGATATTGTAGAAAAAACAAAAAAACATGACCAAGTTCTAATGTTAATGTCTACAACAAATATTGATAGAGTTACAACAATACAAAAAGTAGCAAATAAAACAGGAAAAACGGTAATACACGATATAGTTTTGAGTAATGTATTACAATTAGTAACACAAAAAATACCAAATGCTTTAAATTCCAAAAATATTGGAGTATATTTGCCAGATAGTGTATTTATAAAAAGAGATAATGAAGAATATAAAAAATATATAGAGCCATTTCAAGAAAAAATAAATAAAACAGGAAAACTGCTTCACGGCAAATTCATAATGAATATTCGTGTTTCTATGTTAAAGGATATAGAGAGATTAAAAGATAAGGTTTTAAATAATTGTTGTGTTGTTTACTCTATGTGGGAAGGCTACCAAAAGGAAGAAATCTATAAAAAGTTTTTGGATAGAATGAAAGAATTAAATATAGATATTTATAATTTACACGTAAGTGGACACGCAGATTACACAGCGTTTAATCAAGTAATAGAAATAACTAAGCCAAATGCAGTTATACCAATGCACACTGAAAATAAGGAAAAAATTAAAGATTTTACAGATAAAGCTGTTATTTTGGAAGATATGGAAGCTTTTAACTTTTAAAAAGAAATACTGCTAATAGTAGAATGAAAAATTATTATGATTTATATTATTTTGTAACTTATAAGTGGAATGATATAGATATAAATACATTAAAATCAGCTATTAATACAACTTTTGCACATAGAAATTCTAAAGAATATTAAAAAGGTTTAATACAATAATAAAAAAATTTTAGAAGATGAAACTTTAATTGCAAGATGGGACAAGTATAGGAAAGAATACGAATATGCAAAAGAAATTGAATTTAATTATGCAATTAAAGCAATTTCAAAAATATATAAATTTATATATTTTTCCATAAAATGCATATAATACCTTTTTAATTTAGTTCTTTTTTCATATAATTTATAAAATCTTTCTTATGATTTTTAGTTTTTATATTATCCAAATAATAATTACCTGAAGAAATTAACCAAAATATTTTATCTAATTTATAAGGAGTAATATTGTTTTCTTCTGCTATATGTATCATCGTTTCAAAAACAAGGATTGGGTCTCTAGAATCACATAATCCTAATTCATAACAAATATCAATAATATGAATGTCAGGTTTAACATAGTTTGTATAACCAAGTTCTTTTAAGATATCACAAGCTAAAGCAAAACCTAATCCACTTATTTTAGTTGATAATAATAATGGTAATGCTGTTCGTATTGTTAGATTATAATTAAATTGCTCAATAAAACCTTTAAATTCATTGAAGTCTTTAAAAGATAATAAGAATTTCGCACTATCAATAACAGAATGTAACCACTTATACCAACTATTAAATTTTAAATTAGGATTACTTATTTTAAATTTATATTCTTCAGAAAATACTGAAAATAAATAATCTAAGTTTTGATTTACAATCCAATTTAAATCATAATTATGTAATAATTCTTTTATTCTTGTTTTTCTTTCCGAAAATTTTATAAAATTAGGCATACCTTGATAATTTTGCGCAGATTCAATAAAACGCTCAAAAATATCTTCTAAAGAAGATACTTTAATACTATCTCCAATAAAATATTTTCCTAAATCTTTTTCTGATAATTCTCTAGGTAATGTCTTTAATAAATATTCATATGATTTTTTATAAATTAATTTATACATTTTTTCTCCTACTATATTAAACAATTCCAATTATTTAAGTATTTATCATCATAATCATTAAATTTTCTTATAGGATTATCATTATGAGGTTGACCGTTTATGCCAAGTGTTTCGGACCATTCTTTATGAGATTTACGAATAGTTTCTGCGACAAATTTACTTGGAACAATATGATATTCAGGTATTTCTAAATTATTTAGAGTTACAAAAACATATATAATATTATCTTTTATTAAAGTCTCATTTTTTTGAGAAAGTGTCCGACTTTTTTCACTTTTTCTCGTTGCTTTTACTTGAATTGCATATTGATTTAACGAACCTCTATTAATTGCTAATATATCAAAACCTTATGTATTTGACATAGGTACTGCTACAGTATAACCTCGTTTTTCAAGTTCTCCTGCAATAAAATATTCACCTGCATTACCAATACTTATAGTGTTATTATTCATAATTATTTCTCCATCTAAATCACTATTTTCTAATAAACATAATAACAAATTTTTCAAAAAAATAAAGAAAAATATTGTTTAGTTATATTACTAAACAAATTTTGAAAAGTTGCAAATGCTTATAAAAAAGATAAAAATCGCTGAAACCTTATAACTTCAACGATTTCTTTGTTGGTCGAGGTGACAGGGATCGAACCTGCGACCTCATGGTCCCAAACCACGCGCGCTACCAACTGCGCTACACCTCGATATTTATTCGACGCTATATATAATAACACACTTTTTTGTAATTTGCAAGTTTTTTTTCAATTTTCTATTGAAATTTTTATGAAATAAAAGTATAATTATGAATAGACTTAATTTTATGAAATTTAAGTCACACGCAACTGTAGCTTAGCTGGATAGAGCGTTCGGCTACGAACCGGAAGGTCGGGGGTTCGAATCCCTTCAGTTGCACCAATAATGTTTCTGTCCAAACTCAAAGGACAGAT
>CALXWT010000017.1 GCA_944392445.1 uncultured Clostridia bacterium | reverse complement strand
GATAATGCATATATTTCTGAAATTCCATCTTTATCTTTTTCTGCAAACCATATTTCATCTCTTCTAAATGTTTCTTTATTTAAATTTACCGTATCGTGTGTTGAATATATTAACTGTCCATTTCCTATATTAGTCTGACTATTATGAAATAAGTTAATAATATATCTAGTTAATAGTGGATGTAATTTTGCATCTAATTCATCAACAAATAACACTATTCCATTTTTTAATGCATCCATAAAAAAATCAAATAAATGAAACATTTTTCTCGTACCATTAGATTCTAAATAAAATGGTAATGCTTTTAACTCTCCATTTTCTCCCCTGTGAAGAACTTCAATATCTATAATACCATTATTATTTTTTACAGCTTCTATTGAATCTGGTGTAGTTCTAATTCCTTCAATGCCAGAATCAAATGTCTTTATAAATTTTAATAGTTCTTTTTTATAATTTTCGTCACTTAATATTTTTAACGAAACTCTGTTATTAATAAATCTTTCAAAATTTGGATTACCTAAATCTAAATACATGCTATTCACAAACCAGTCATATACATTACTAAAATCTTCATTATTTCTATCTATTTTGCTATATATATTTAAGAATAATGTTCTTTCATCTATATTCACTAAATCTGAAATTTTATTAGGTTTCATTGATACATTGTTATTTTCTCTTTCAAAAATAGCATAAAATTTATTTACTCTTTTCTCAAATAACCACTCTGAAATAATTGTATCTTTTAAAACTTCAAAACCATATTTATATATTTTATTATTTTTAGCTAATATTTCTACTTCTAATGCAATTGAATCATTATTTATCATAAAGCTATATATATTTTCTTCATCTATTGGAGAATTCTTTTTAGAGTCATCACTTACTAATATTCTCTTTTTCATATAATCAAAAGCCTGTAACACATTAGTTTTTCCACTAGCATTTGCACCATAAATAGCAGATACTTTTAAATATTCACCATTTTCTGTTTTAGCCACATTATATTCATGTTCTTTTAATGATGTTGCTTCCATATCTAAACAATTTTCATTTTTAAAAGACTTGAAATTTTTAAAACTAAATCTTATTAACATATTAAAATCCTCCTTTGCTTTATATATTATATGCTAAAATTCAAAAAATATCAATATTTTTGAGATATTTTCTCAAATATTATTGATATTTATTTAAAAATACTATTAAATTCTAATAATATAATATATTTCTCCAAAATCTATAGTATTTTATTTTTTACTTTATTACTATGTTGTAGTAATAAAGTAAAAAAGCATTATTGATAACAATAAATCAATAACGCTTATATATATAATTTAAAGTGCAATTTTTGCACTTTAAACATATACATTTTATTCATTTTCAAATTTAATAATAGTAGCATTTTTATTTTGAGTAATTGTATATGCTAAATATAAACGTATTCTACAACATTCCTTTAAATAATTATCTTGTTCAACAATAGTTCCCTTTTCTTTTAACCAAGTTGAATTTTCTATTATTTCTTTTCTTAAAGTTTCATTTTCTGAACAATCCACAAGTTCAAAATATAAACTATTGTTAATATATTCTGAATTCCACTCTTCATCAAAATCACAAAAATTTATTATAGGTAAATCGTCTTTCTTTAAAAGAAATATGTCATTAATTTTAGGTACATTAATTATTGCAATTTTTTTATTCTTGTATTTAATTATATTTTCTTTATAATCATAATCAAGTTTATTAAAATAACTTTTATTTAAATAATTTGATACTATAATATAATCTTCTAAATTATTAATCTTGTCTAAAACTGTTTCTAAAGTTTCTAGTGATTTAGTTGATTTCTTTTCTAACTTCTTAATATATTCTTTTTCTATACCAATATCTAAAGCTCCACAATAATTATTAGCAATAGCCTCATATCCACCAACTTCATCAAAGAAAATTTCTCTAGGAATTAATTGATTAATTCCAAATACTTTCTTTAACTTAGTTTTACTTCTTTTAATCTTTTTATATTTTTTTAACGAATTAGTAAAACTACTGTCCTTTTGCATGTTTTCTCTAATTAGTTCCATGAATTTTTTTACTTTATTATCATCAAGCTTGTTAATTCTATTATATTCTTTTTCTTTATTTTCAGCTTCATTAATAGCAATATTTATTGCTTCTACAATAGAACTATTATTATAGTTTACTTTTAAGAATTTATCTAATTCAGTAGGTTCCTTTGAATTTATTAAATTCAGGAGATTTTTGTAAAAATATTTATCTTTTCTACTAATTTGTTCTTTATCTATTGAATTAATATTTACAAAATTAATTTGAAAAATAAATAAAAATTCTTTAAGAACTATTGTAGTGTCAATGCACCATCCGCTCCAACTATTTTTATATTCATGATCAACAAATTCAAAATCAAAATTATTATAAACTTTTTGTACACAAGTTTTTTTGTTAAAATATTTCTTAAAATATATTGTTGTATCCCATGCATCGTACAAATTGATTAAAAAATTTTCTACATAATTAATTATTCGCTTAATCGTAGTTAAAAATTGTGGTTTTAACATATTATGATTTGACATCATAATTAAACAATATACAATTCCACAAGAAAATTGAAAGTTTATAATATCGAATTCATCAAATTCGTTATTTTTATAATTAATTCTTTCCATTAATATATTATCAAGCAAAACATTAATAGCTTCATAATTAGATGCCTTAATTAAATATATAATAAATTTTAATAAGACCGCCATTAAATTATCATAATATCTTATATCTGGATTTTTCTTTACTGAATATAAATTAAAACTAAACATATTATTTGCAAAATTGTACGCTATTTTCTTTATATCCGTTTCTTTCTCATCTAATTGATGTACATATAAATAAAGTTCTATGTTGTTTATATATTCAAAGTCATCATAATCATCATTAGAATATGCAAGAAAAGATAATGAATCTAGAAATCTTGTAAATTGTCTATTTTTTGAATAATTATTATATATTTTTCTATAATATTCTTCAATATTAACTAATGCTAAAGATTTTATTCCATAAAGTTTGTTATCATATAAATATTTAAAGTAATTGTATAATCTACTATTTTCATCATACGCATCTGGTTCTTCATATTCAGATGCCATATTAAACAAGGATGTATTAATTAATTTAATTTCATCATCTATAAATAGTCTATTATCTGTATAAATAATCATATCACTCAGATTATTAAAGATAGTTTTATATTGCTTTAAACAATAAAAAACTGCTTCTTTTTTAGTAACCTTTTTTCCTATATAATTTGGAATATGTACAATATTTTTATTTTCTATTGAATAATTTTCTTCAGTTATTTTTTGATTATTAAAATAATCAGCCAAATCAATTAATTTTTTATAGTCATATTTTCCAATTATTCCATTTTTTCCAGGATAAATAGGTTCATATTCAGGATTTTTTTTAATTATTGTTTCATCATTAAAATATATTTCTTGTTCTTTTAAAAATTTCCTAAATTCAATTTCTTCTTTTTTGTACTTTTTATTATTTTTGTTATTAGCTCTTCTCTCAAGATCTATTGCTTTTTCATTTATATATCTTTCAAGTTCTTCATTAAAATAATCTTTTTCCGTGTTAAGCTTTAAGGTTACCCAAAATATCTTGCCTGTTATACAAATAGATATTATAACAAATACTAATAGTACACTATGTGTTATTAAATATATTATATTATAAAAATCACAAATACTATTTTCATTATTATATTTGAACATGTTTACTATTAACATATAAAAGAAAATAAATAAAATATATATAATATAATATTTTATATTTGTCTTATATAATATTACTTTTTTATTTAATTCATTATTTTGATCTTTTATTACTTCAGCTATAAAAATAACTATAGCAACTAATATTCCCGTTACACCTATATAAATATTTGAAATATAATCTTTCTTCAATACCTCTAATATGAAATCCATTTAATGCTCCTTCATAAATGAAAAACAAAATAAGTCTGTAAAAAATTTACTTTATTATTTTGCTTTTCTTAAGTATATTTATTATTTTATTTGTTGATATACATCTTTGAGAATTCCAACTACTTTATCAATATCTTTCTCATTATCCAAAAATATACTATAATTTAATGACCACAAATGTGTATCTGGTACTTTTTCTCCAATTAATAATGTTTCATCTTTAGGCACTCTGGTATTAATCCTGATTTTACTTTTTAATATATGAACTTCACATATATTTTTTCCTCTCTCATTTCTTATAGCTATATAATTAGGTCTTACTTCTTCATAAACTTCATTATATACTTTTTTAAAATCTTTAAATATTTTTTCGTGAAGTCTTATCAATTTTTTATTTTTATTGATATAGAATTGCTCAAGGCTAAGAGGTATATTTTCAATTTCAGTTGCTTCTTCTTCTTCTTCTAATTCTTTCTTAGTTGGTTCAACTAATACAAGATTCTTCTCTAAATTATTAATGGTAGCAATTGATTTTAATATACCATATGCTTGTTCTTTTGACATAGCATAAAATTCTCTTTTTCTTTCTCTTCCATTTATGTTTTCTACACTTCTTAATTCTGGATTTAAACCATCTATTAATTCATGAACTTTTTTATCTGAAAGTCTATTTTCAACTTTATAATATGCATATAATCTAAATGCAAATGGTATACATTCACTTCTATTCAATTCTTCTAATCTTTTATTCACATTATCTGAATATCCTATCTTAACATATTTAGGGAAAGATGGATTAGTTAAAACGTATATTACACCTTTTTTATTTTCCACAGTTTTCACCCCCATATAAATAATTATATAAAACTATCTGGAACTAATCCTAAATTATTTATAATCTCATTTGACCTTTCTAAACAATCATGCATTTCCATTACTTCTGCATAGTTATATGTTTTTAATTTAGATTCAATTGCTTGTATTCCTTTAGATTATTTTTTAATTTTCTCTATCTGCTTTTCATCAGATACAGCAACTATAGCTTGTACTTCAAAATTATTAGTTGCCTTTTGCAAATTTAATATTAGGCTATCTATACTACTATGCGTTTGAACTTCAAAATCATAAATAACTTTTCCCATATTTCCTATTTGAGCTTGCCATATTGCATCTACAACTGCTCCAACTTCTATTTTAACTTCTGATTTACTTTTAAAACCAAGCCATTGTCCTATTTCAACAATTTGATTAATAATATCATTATGTACAAATAATTTTGTATCCTTTTCAATAGGTACTTCATCCTGGACTTGTTCTATAGTTGTTTTCTTTTTTGATATAGGATATACAATATCCCAAAACATATAGTCAACAATAAGTAAATTAACATTAGCTATGTTTTCAATAGTCATCTCTTCTTTTATATCACATAATCTCTTATAATTGTTACCTGTATATTGATAATTATGTGTAGGAACTTTTTCAACTCCTAAATATTTAAAACAGGCACAAGTAACCTTATTGCAAATAACATATTTATTAGGATTTATATAGCTTAATAACTTCCTCATATTTAACTCATTATATATTGTTTTTAAATCAGATTCTGTGATTAATATCATTAATAGTTTATATATCATATTTATATATAATTTTATATTAATTATATTCTTATTCAATATTTTTATTAAAAATGTTATTTATGTTTTTCATATGATTGAGCAATAAATGGAATAACTTTATCTATATCATTGGAATCATATATTTTCTTAAAATACTCCCCATTACCATGATGTCCTTGTTGCGTCACTTGCATAATATGTAAAGGATCATAAAGCTCTCCTTCCTTCAGATTGATATAAATAAGTAAATTATTTTTTTGAATAATCACATCAACAATATTCGTATTTAACTTAAATGCAATGTAATTCTTTTGTACTTCTACTAGAATATCATTATTTATGAAAATTATTCTTTTCTTTAATTCCTCATATAAATTTTTAATATTATCACTTATTCCTTCAAAATGTGCATTTTCGTTATATTCTATCTTATTAATTTCTTTTGATTGAATCACTGACATATCATACTTCATATTTTCATTTATATCTAACATAGAATTAATCATTTTAATAATATAATTTTCTTTTCTATCATTTATTGTTGTTATATCCCACATCTTATGTGAAGCCAAATAATCTGTAACAATTTTAGCTGTTGTCGTAAAATTTGTAAATCCTTTTAATTTTGATTTATTTCCATCCTCATCTGTATATAAGTTTCCTTTTTCATCAAGCCCTTGATATATGTTAATTTTAACATTAAAACCTTTATTTAAAGCAGACTTATTTTTAGTTTCTGACAACAACGCCATATTTCCAATTGTATTTATTACTTTTTTTGCCTCTTCAGCATCTATATAATCCCAGCTTTTATTTTTTTCTTCAGAAAAAGCTATTGGTAATATATGGTCTACATTTATTTTTTTATCTATTGGTATAAAATAATCTATTTCATTTAAATAATAATCTATTGACATTAGCAATGGTTTTAGCCATCTTTCTCCATATACATTTTCACTATTTATAGCTTCATATGTCAAAGTTATCAACTTTTCTTTTTGAATATATTCATCCATTTTCAAAGAAATTTCTTCTATTTTCTCCTTGTTTACTATTTTGGCAATAATATTAAATGATGTTTGTTTAATACCGTTTAATGTTTTTCCACTAATGAATGCCAAATAATAAAATCTTCTTATCTTTTTCAATAATTCATTCTTATTAGGATAATCTACATATAATGCTGATGTCAATATTGTTATAATATAAAATTTCCATGGTAAATATAGTAAACTAAATACTACATGATTTTTAGATGTATATACTTCCTTTATTTTCTCTGCAAATTTTGTCATTTCATTGATGAAATCTGATATATTTTCTTTTGCAATTAATCCATTAATTTCATCACTAAGTTGCTTCGTTGGATTAGATTTTAATTTAAAATATTCAAAAAAAACAAAAAAATCATCCATTGTAAAATCATAATCATTAGCAATTGTTTCAATCATTTTCCAATTATTTTCAAATATATCTATTGCAGTATTATCATTTAATTTTTCTATTATATTTGCTTTAATAATGTCTGAATTTGTTAAATTCAGACCTCTATCATTTAAAACCTGAAATAGCTTTATAGCAAAAGATTGCTTTGTGCATACAATTTTTATAATATTTACATTATAAAAAATATAGTTTATAAAATCCCCTAATATATTAGTATTTGATTTTTCATCATCCTCTTCTAATTTCTTAAATTTTTTATAAAAATATTTAGCTGTATTTAAATATTTAAATTTTGGATTGTTACTCTTTAGATCATTTTTTGCTATTCTCTCATTTTCAATTTGATCAAAATTTTCTCTATTAATAATTGCATTCTTAAATGTTGAATCATAATCCTTATATGATTGTAATTGAAGTCTAGAATATCCATTATCATTTTGTATTCTATTATCTACTGTAACTTTTGTAACTATATTTTTTGTTGGATCTAATTTTTCTTTTGAATTCAAATTAGCAAAAGACTTACTTAATACATTAAACATTATCATTAAAGTTGTAATTCGTTGCTGCCCATCAATAACATCTTGATAAATGTTTTCATCTGTATCAACTACAACAATAGATCCTAAAAAATAACAATTATTTTCTTCTTTACTTTTAAATGAGGTAATTAAATCGTCCCAAAGTTCATCTAATTGCTCATCCATCCAACTATATGGTCTTTGAAAATTTGGTATTCTATAAATTTTATCACAGTTAAAAATTTCGCTTATAGTGTTATTTATTGGGTTAAAAAGCTCTTTATTATTCATATTTTTCTCCTATTTTCATTTAATATTTTTTGATAATTAATTTTTTATTTTTTTATACTCTTCTCCATCTTCAGCAACCATTCCTAAATTATCATTATCTTCTTCATCAGTAACATCATATCTTATCTCATTGTTTTCTTCATTATTTGAACTATTTATTCCAAAATATTTTTCAAAGAATTTCTTTAACTTATCTATTATTGTTTGTTTCTTTTCCGTTCTATTGCCTCCTCCAAATCTTCTCATTGGTGGTAATATCTTCTCTATATCAGTACCTGTTGTTTTTACTTCTCCATCTCTAAAAGAATTATCCAAAAACTTTCTAGTTGCTTCTTCATTTAAATTCTCTTCATTAATTAACTTTTCTAAATCTATTTCTTTTTGTTCTCTTACAAACTTAGTCCAATCGCTATATACATTTGTGTCTGCATTGATTTTTGAAATAAATTTATCTATCAATTCTTTCTTAGAACGAAGTGCTAAACTTGATTTTATAGCTTTATCAATAGAACCCAGTATTTCTTTATCTTCACAATTTGAATCATGATATTTAGCAACTAGCATCAATATATAGTCTATATTTACTTCTACTTGTTTTACAAGTTCCATTTCAAATACTATATCTTCTTTAATGCTTTCCTCTTCTTCTGGTTTTGATTTATATTCCTCATATAAATCTGTATATGTTCCTATATAATCTTGAAAATCTCTTTCTGATAATATTTCATTTCCTGCAAATTTATCAAATGAAGATAATATATTTCTAAGTCTTAAAATATTTCCCATTAGCACAATAAAGTCTTTCTTATGTTGTTCTCCTATTATTTGCTCACCTAATGGATATTTTTGAAGAAGCGTTGCTATTCTTTCTTCATAACCTAATTGTTTTCTACCTTTATCATCTTCATAACCATAATAGTAATCTTCATAAGATTTAAGTAATACTATTCCACTTGCATTTTTATCTCCAAATAACGCAATAGCATCATTTGTTGCTTCTTCTAAGTCTCTAAAGCATACAATGTTTCCATAAGTTTTTACAGAATTTAAAATACGGTTTGTTCTCGAATATGCTTGGATCAACCCATGTTGTTTTAAGTTTTTATCAACCCATAATGTATTTAGTGTTGTTGCATCAAAACCAGTTAAGAACATATTTACTACTATTAGTAAATCAACCTCTCTATTTTTTACTCTATCTGATAAATCCTTATAATAGTCTTGAAATCCATTCCCCTCTGATGAGAAATTTGTTTTAAATTTCTTATTATATTCTCCTATAACAAAGTCTAAAAATTCTCTTGAACTTTGATCTAGTAAATCTGTTTCAAATTCTTCATCCTCTAATATTCCATTACTATTATCTTCTTCATTAGGTGCATATGAATATATTGTTGCAATCGTTAAATCTTTATGTTTTTCTTCTAATTGTTTTTTGAATTCTAAATAATATTTTTTAGCCATTGGAATTGAACTTACAGCAAATATTGAGTTAAATCCATTTACTCTTTGTCCTTTTAAATCATAGAATGAATTTCTTTTTGTTTTTTGATCAAAATGATCTATTATATATTCTACTATTTTGCTTACTCTTTCATGTGCTGAAAGTGCTTCTTCTGTATTTATTGCTGCTACTTCTTTATCTGTCATTCCTTCTTTTTCTTTTACTGTATTTACATAGTCAATTCTAAATGGCAATACATTTCCATCATTAATTGCATCTACTATTGTATATGTATGTAACTTTTCTCCAAATGCTTGCTCTGTTGTACAAAAATTTGGATTTGATTTATTCACAGCATTTTTTGCAAATATAGGTGTTCCTGTAAATCCAAATAAATGATAATTTTTAAAATTCTTAACTATCAATTGATGCATGTCTCCAAATTGAGAACGATGACATTCATCAAATATTAATACTAAATGTTTTTGATATGCTGGATGATTTTTGTTTCTTTTTACAAATTCACTAAGTTTTTGTATTGTTGTAACGATAATTCTTGATGTATCATCTTCTAATTGTTTTTGCAATATTTTTGTACTTCTATTTCCATTTGCTGCACCTTTTTGAAATCTATCATATTCCTTCATTGTTTGATAGTCTAAGTCTTTTCTATCAACAACAAATAAAACTTTATCTATATAATCTAAATTTGTAGCAAGTTGTGCTGTTTTAAATGAAGTAAGTGTTTTTCCAGAACCTGTTGTATGCCATATATATCCACCAGCTTCAATTGTTCCCATTTTTTTATAATTTGTGGAAACTTCTATTCTATTTAATATCTTTTCTGTTGCTACTATTTGATAAGGGCGCATTACAAGTAACATATTTTCTGAAGTAAATACACAATATTTTGTAAGTATATTTAAAATTGTATGCTTTGCAAGGAATGTTCTTGTAAAGTCTACTAAATCTGGAATAATCTTATTATTACTATCTGCCCAATAGGAAGTAAATTCAAAGCTATTGCTTGTTTTTTTACTTTTATTTCTAGTACTATTCTTTTCTTTTACATGATTTTCTCTTGTTGTGTTAGAATAATATTTTGTGCTTGTACCATTAGAAATTACAAATATTTGAATATATTCATAAAGTCCACTTCCAGCCCAAAAACTTTCTCTTTGATATCTATTTATTTGGTTAAATGCTTCTTTTAAAGCAACACCTCTTCTTTTTAACTCTATATGTACTAATGGAAATCCGTTTACAAGTATTGTTACATCATATCTATTTTTGTAACTTCCGTCATTTTCTTCATATTGATTTATAACTTGTAACCTATTATTATGAATACATTTTTTATCTATTAATGTAATGTTTTTACTTGTTCCATCGTCTCTTTTTAGCACCTGAATATTATCTTCTTGTATTTTCCTTGTTTTTTCAACTATTCCATCATTATTGTTACAAATATTATCATTAAAAAATCTTTCCCACTCACTATCTGTGAAATTATATTTATTTAATAATTCTAATTGTTTACGCAAATTATTTATAAGTGTGTTAGAATCATGTATTTGTAAATAATCATAGCCTTGTTCTTCTAGCATTTTGATAAATTCTTTTTCTAATGCTGATTCACTTTGATATGAATCTGAACGCTTTTGTACTGGTTTATATTCAGTTACTACTGTTGAATTGCTCATTTCCATTACTACATTGTATTTACTCATAACTTACTCCTTATTTTCTACTTTTAATTCTTTAAAACTTAATAATTTATCTCTATAATATTCATATTGTTTTCTTCTTGCTTCTAGTTCTGCTGGTAATCCATCTGAAATATCATTGCATAGTTTGTCAAATCTATCTAAAATTGATACTATTTTCTCCTGTTCTTCGTTTGAAACAATTGGTATTTCAATATTCTCTAAATTTTTAGGTGTAAATTCTATTACTTTAGTTCCATGAACATATTTTAGTTTTTGTGTATAGAACATATTTGTATGAAAATAATATGATAAATATTTAGCATTTAATTCTGAATGTATTATGGCTGTATGACCACTAACTGCTATATTTTCCTTTCCAACCCATGCTACACATTTACAAACATCTTCAACATTTTCACTTGTTACAGCCATTATTATATCATTTGGTTTAGCAATTTTCGATTTTTTTGCAGTACTTTCTGATATAAATGTAGTTACTTTATTAGCATATAATCCATACTTCGTATAAATTTGACCGTAATGAATACAAGGAAAACCATTTGACACAAAATCCTTTTTTTGAAAATTTCCACCTCTCGAAATTGTAGCTATTTTTCCTAGTTTTTTGTATTCTACATTTTTATTATTTTTAAATCTAAAAACCTCATCTCTATAATGTTCATATTGTTTCTTTCTTACTTCTAATTCTACTTCTAATTCTACTTCTAATTCTGTAAAATCATCTAATATTCGTACTATTTCATTTTGCACCTCAATTGGCGGTACCGGAATTTTTATATTCTTAAAATCACTAAAAGATAAAAAAGGTTGACTTCCTTTTTTGTATGAAGGTAAATTTAAAGTAGTTAACACATAGTAAAGATACTGTGTATTAACTTTTGATTTATCAACAACTTCTGCTATAGTTCCATTGTATGTTACAAAGCACTTTCCCTTACATCTATTAACCATTCCAACAGCACCAATATGCCCTATAATTGTAATATCTTCACAGTTATATTCATTAATATGTGATACAATGCCATTTGCACCATACACATTATATATTCCACCAACATCTTCAGGAATTTTATTACCTTTTCCATAATAAAATTTAAACAATTCTTTATTACTTAATTCTACAAATTCAACTCCATTTGGACATAACTTTTTTATCAATTCTTTGATATTATGCATTTTCTTCATTCCTTCCTCGTTCTTCTGTTATGATATAGTATAATGTATGAACTAAATATAGCCAATCACTTAAATGAATTGCAACTGTTTCATATTTTGTATATTTCTTATCATATGGATAACGAAAAATTTGATCTTTTCCTTGCATAAATTTTAAGGCTTCTTTAAATTTTTCTTCCATTATTCCGTATTTTTTCCAATTATAACAATTTTTTATATTAGTATAAATATCTAATATACTATGATTTTCTGTAATATCAATCTTCTTAATTTCGCATAATCTTTTTAAACATAATTCTAAAGCTTGCCTTATACAAAATAAAAATCCTAATATATTATGCACATTGTCATTGCTACCTATATTATTTCTTAAATTTGTAGCCATAATTTCAGACATATTAATATAGCATTTTATACATACATCCCAAGATGCTGTATGTTCTTCCTTTGTACTCCAAATAAACCAATCATCTGATAAAGGATTACAAAGTGGATTCTTTCCTTGCAAGTTCATATCAAAATACACTGATCTTTACACCTCTATTTCTTTAACTATCTTATCTATTTCATCTCTAAGGAGTTGTTCTCTTGCTACTATTTCTTCAATTTGTTTGTTTAGTTCTATTATATCTATCTTTTCTCTTGTATCTTCTTTTTCTACATAGGTAGATACAGATAAATTGTAGTCATTTTCTCCTATTTCAGTATTTGAAATTAATTTAGCTACATAATCTATATCTTTTCTATCTGTAAATATTTTTACAACATTATCTATATTTTCATCAGTTAATTTATTATTGTTTGTAACCTTTACACATTCTTTTGAGGCATCTATAAATAAAATGTTATTATCTTTTTTGCTTTTCTTTAATACCATTATACATGTTGCAATTGATGTACCAAAGAATAAATTGTCTGGTAATTGGATAATACAATCAATAAAGTTATTATCTACTAAATATCTTCTTATTTTTTGTTCTGCTCCACCTCTATAGAATATTCCTGGGAAACATACTATTGAAGCTGTTCCATTTGTTGCAAGCCATGATAAAGAGTGCATAATAAATGCAAAATCTGCTTTAGATTTAGGTGCAAGTACTCCTGCTGGAGAATATCTTGGATCATTTATTAAAAGCGGATTTTCATCTCCTGCCCATTTGATAGAATATGGTGGATTTGATACTATTACTTCAAATGGTTCATCATCCCAATGTTGTGGACTTAATAATGTATCTTCACATGCAATATTAAATTTATCATATCCTATATCATGTAAAAACATATTTATTCTACATAGGTTATATGTAGTTAAATTTATTTCTTGTCCAAAGAAACCATTTCTTACATTTTCTTTACCTAATATTTTTGCAGATTTTAGAAGTAAAGAACCTGAACCACAGGCTGGGTCATATACTTTATTTACTGATGTTTTTCCAACTACTGCAAGTCTAGTTAATAATTCACTTACCTCTTGTGGAGTAAAGAATTCTCCTCCAGATTTTCCAGCATTAGATGCATACATAGACATTAAAAATTCATAAGCATCTCCAAAAGCATCTATTGAATTGCTTTTATAATCATCTAATTTAATATCTGCAATACCATTTAATATTTTCACTAACTTATCATTTCTTTTAGCAACTGTTGCTCCTAATTTATTACTATTAACATCTATATCATCAAATAGTCCTGCGAAATCATCTTCACTTTCTGCTCCTTTTGCAGAATTTTCTATATTATTAAATATTTTTTCTAATGTTTCATTTAAGTTTTCATCATTTTTTGCTTTTTTACAAACATTACAAAATAATTCAGAAGGCAATATAAAGAATCCTTTTTCTTTTACTAATTCTTCTCTTTGTGTTTCTGCTACATCATCTGGTAATTTTGCATAATCAAATTCTTTATCTCCTGCTTTTCTTTCTCCTTCATTTATGTAGTTTGTTATATTTTCTGAAATATATCTATAAAACATTATTCCTAATATATATTGTTTAAAGTCCCATCCATCAACAGATCCTCTTAAATCATCTGCTATTGACCATATTTTTTTGTGTAGTTCTTCTCTTTCTCTCATATTTTGATTATTCATTTTATTTGCACCTCTATTTTTTATTTTCCATTATATTTATACCATAAAATGACTTTTTTCTCAATAATTCTGTATTATTTTCCTTTTTTCTTTCATTACTATATCAAACAGATCACTTCAACTTTATCCTTCAAAAACCTTCTAACTTCCTCTAAGCAAATCTCATTACAAACAACTATATAATCAATATTACTATGAATACCACTATCTACCATATAATTAATCCAATCCATAATACTAAAATCAGCAAAAGGCATTGAAAAAATATATGTATATGAATCTTCACCTTTTATGCAATACATTTCATATTTATATCCTTTTACTCTATCAATTTTTTCTCCAAATATATCAATTATTCTATTCTTCATATAATCTGTATCACTTATACTTTTAAAAATATCCCATACTTCTTTTTGATATAAAATTGTATAATTTTCACAATAACTTATATTTATAAATTTTGGATGGTTTAGGAGCCATTCATCTTCTATAAATATGATTACACCTCTAAAATTGTTTTTGTTCCTATCTAATTCTTTATCTATATACTTTAGTTCTCTTGGTGTAATTTCTCTATGCAAGAAATAAACTATGTAAGACCTTTTGTAATAATCTTCATCACTTTCTTTCCACAATCTCTTTTCTCTTGACATGACACCAATAAATCTATTACCTCTTTGAGTAAATGCATTAATATTACACCTCCAACTTGGCTCAAAGAACCATCCAGATAAGTGTACCTTACAATAAACATCACTAATCCTTTCCATTCTTTTTTTATATGTTTCATCTCTATTTATATTTCTATAACCTAATCCTCTTTCATTCAAATAACTTTTTCCTTTTCTACCTAATACAACTTTTCCATATAATCGTTCAATAATTTCACCTTTTGCTAAACTTGCTAATCTATTTTTGTAATAATACTCTGACTGATAAAACAACCTAACATTTTCATTTGTGATACTTCCATATTCTCCTAAAAAACTTATAAATTCAATATCTCTATCCCTTAAGCATACTCTCTTTTCTTTCACCACTTAAATCACCTCCTGCCTTTTTTACATTTCTACCTATCTTTCAGCTTACATTTTGGCGACAGAAGACACAAGATTACCATCTTGTGCCCCCTGTCGCCCTTACATGTATTTATATGTATTTTCTGATATATACTCCCTACCTATGTACAATTTTCAGACATAAAAAGTATTCTTTCTGCCTTATTTTTAGGTATTTCTATGTCCACTAAAAAGTGTGATTTTCTTAAAGTCCCAAAAGTGTGACTAGTTGGATATTTTGAAATTAATAAATAATCACACTTTTTCAAAATATTCTTTTGGATTTATACTACAAATTTTTTGAATATTTCTTTTTTCTCCAATAAATATTTTTATATAATTTTCTTTGTCATTAATTCCTTCTAACATATAACTTACATATCTAATATTATCATCTGTAATAAGTCCACCATAAACAAATCCATTTAAAATATATCTTAAATCTCTATTATCTATGTCCCAATTATCTCTTGGTACACTTACTTGCACCCTAATAATAACTTCTCTATTTATAAATAAATCTTTATACTTTTCTCCAATCACTTGGCATGTATTTTCTAATCTCTTATTGTTATATGGTGTTCTTACTGGTGGCAACAATTCGTTTATTCTAATTTTTAAAATTTCATCTGAATAGTTGCTTTCATACTCACTTATTCCATCTTCTTTTCCTGGCAATGGTGAATCTACTATCAATGGTCTTTTTAATTTTATACATTTATATATTGCATTTCTAAATTGTTCTGTTTTGTATAAAACTTGATAAATATTGTGTTCATTTAAATCATCTTTCATATATGTTTTTGCAACATCTAAAAACTCATTTAATCTTTTTCTAAAATTATATTTATCATATGTTTCAATTCTTCTTTCAAACATCTCTACCTCCTTACTTAGCTATTTTTACCATCATTTCTTGTTGGTTTGAAATTGATATTTAGCTAATTGTAAAATTAAAATAAATTACAATAATAAAGCAATAATCTTCAAACCGTTTATAATTTATATTCCATCACTATTAAATAGCTACATTTTTTTCTTTTTTATATTCTATAATCTTTTTTATTTGCATTGTATTCTATAGCACATATTAGATAATCTTGATATTATAGAATTTGGCGTTTCACATACTTTGTTTGGTATGCTTAGTCTATCTTTTAGAGCTTCCATATTATAATTTGTTGTAATAATATATGGTAATTCATTTAATATTCTTTCATTAATTATTGTAAATAATTTAGCTAACAACCAATCATTCATTGGTTCTACTCCTAAATTATCTATAACTAATAAATCCACTTTTGTATATAATTTCGTTAGTTCACTATCTGTATGATTATTATAAAATTTAGCATACTTTTCTACTAATTCTGTTAATGTACCAAATATTATTGGTATATTTTCTTTCAATAATTCATTACATATCGCCATTGATATATGTGTTTTTCCTGTTCCACTTTCTCCTTCAAATATAATACCATTTTTAAAATTTTTGAAATCTGATATAAATTTTTCTGCTGCTAATTTAGTTATTTTATTTTGTTCATTTGTAATAAAATTTTCTAAGTTTTTTTGTTTAAATTGTGCTGTTATAAAATCTGTTCCATAATATTGCTTAATTTTTTTGTTTAATTCTTCTTTTCTAAAGTTCTCATATTGTATCATTAACTCTTCTTGTAACTCTTCTTTTACCTTATTTCTTTCTTCTATTGCTTGCTTACAATCACATTTTTCATTTTCTATAAATACATTTATAGTTTTATTTATTGGATTTAATATTCCTCTTGGTTTCAAAACTTTATTACAATATTTGCATCTAGTTTCTTTAGGTATATTTGCTTTTATTGGATAACCATTTTGTAAGATTTCCTCTAAGCTATATAAAGTCTTTGATTTTTCCATAACTCTGCTCTCCATCTTTCACACCTCCTTCTGTTTTTATTTCTTTTTTTAATTCTTTTTCTCTTTCTATATCCACATTTTTTACATCTTTTGTGGAATCTTTTTTAGTATGTACGCCTTTCTCCTGTAGATTTTGATACTTATTCCAATTTTTTATTTTATAGCCATATTCATCTTGTATAATCATGCTATATTCCTGGAAAATATCTAGTGCATTCTCGATACTTTTCTGATTTCTACCCATATGATGTGCTAATGTTTCTATGGTAAAAAACTTGTTTTCACTTATTTTTAAATATCCTCCAGATTCACAATTTGCTGCTATTGCTAAACAATTTATAAAAATTACAATAAGTCTATCTCCATCTTTTTGTCTTTTGATTTGCTTGATTTTTTCGTTGTCAAAAAAATTATTATACAACTTAAACCAATATCTTTTGCCTCCTTTCACCAATAATCACCACCTTTTTAGTAAAATATTTTTAATTTTAAAAATCATCAAAACTATATTCTACTTTTTTCTTTGGTTCTTCTAGACTATCCTGAATGTATTTATCTAGAATTTCTTTTGTAAATAATGTTTTAGATTCTATTTTGTAATATGGTATTTTCTTTTCTCTAACTAATTTACGAATTAACCAATATGAAATACCCAAATATTGTGCTGCTTCTACTGAATCTAAAACTTTTCTTTCTTTTGTATCTAGGTTCAAATTCTCACTATTCATACTATCACCTCTTTTTCTTTTCTCATTATGCGTACATAATATAATATTTTTTTAATTTTGTAAATACTTTTTTGAGATTTTTTATAAATTTTTTTATTTTTATTGTTTACAAATCGTACTTTTTTGTGTATAATGTTTTTAGTTTGTAAGGGGGAAATTATTATAATGGATGAGTTTAATTTTGGTAATCGTTTGAAAGAATTGCGTAAATCATATGATATTACACAAGCACAACTTGCTGAAAGTTTAGGCGAAAGAAGGGCTACTTTATCAAATTACGAAAACAAAAATGTATATCCAGGATTTAATATGCTAATAAAATTAGCTGATTTTTTTCACGTTTCTATTGATTATTTAACAGGAAGGACTGATGATTATGAGATTAATAAAAATAATATAGAAGATACATTTTATTGGATTAAGATTTCTAATCCAATACCTTATGAAAAAAATAAATATGGAATTTATGCATTATCAAAAGATACTGATATTGAATTTTACGATTTATCAAGTTTAAAGGAAAAATACACTCGAATTTATTTGCCTTTTCTAGGATGTGCTCCAGATGCTAATTCTCATTTAAAAGAATGTTATGACTTTTTATCTGAATTTGGCTTTTTGGGTGCTACAGAATACAATGATAAATATGAAAATGTTTCTATGTTTAAGAAACAATGTCCTGGAATTTATAAAATAAATGGTCAATTTAATATTTCACCTATGAATTTATTAGTAGATTTAGTTATGACAAATCCTAATTTATTTAGTGCATCTGATGAAGATATATCATTCATGAAAGAAAATGCTCTTATGGGATATCGAGAAACAGTTCATGATGTTGAATACATGGCTAATGAAATGAGAAATTTGATAACTTTATTTCTACTTTACCCTAATGTATTTTTATCAAAAGTTAATGATAAGCTTAGAGATATTAACTTTTATTATGATTCTTCTTATAAAAGAAAACTAACTTTTTCTTCACTTCTTTCTTATATGTATTACGAATTGGTTGAAGATTATGTTAATGGTTATTACCCTTATCAGTGTAGAAAATGTGGCAAGTATTTTTTATCTAGAGTAAAAGATAATCCAGAATTACAACATTTCTGCGATGATTGTAGAAAACAAAAAGCCTTATTATAATGAAAATAATAAGATATAATTTCTTTTATAATGAACAAGTAATTGTAGGAGGTAACTTATGATAGTAAAAAAAGCTGGAACTATCTTATTAAATTTAACATTAAAACAAATTGGCTTGGTATATAGAAATAATAATAATGATTGTTCTTTTCCTAAAGGACACCTCGAAAATGGTGAAATACTTGAGCAATGTGCCATTAGAGAAACTGAAGAAGAAACTTTAAGAACAAATCATTTATTGATAAATAAAGAAATTTATATTTTAAAATACACTACCCCATCAGGAGAAAACGTAGAATGTTATTATTATATATCAATAGCTGATGGTGCAACATCAAAAAATATAGATTTAAAAGATCAAGAAACTTTAAAATGGACTTGTCCTAGCGATGTAGAAAATGCATTGTCTTATGATAATTTAAAAGTACTATGGAAAAAAATAAAAAATCCAATTATAAGTATATTAGAGAATGAAGGTACTATATCTCCTGCTATTCTGACAGATTTAGGAATATGCCCTACATGTTATGATAAAGAAAATAATAATTGTTTGTATGGAGATATTTCTGATAAACTTCTTTTTGAAAATGATAAATTCGAAATTTTTTTAGTAAGTAATCCAAGAGCAGCTGGTCATACAATAGTTTCAACAAAAAAACATTATAAAAATATGATGGACATTCCTGATGATTTATGTAGTGAAATATTTATTTTTTCCAAGAAAGTAATGAACATTTTACAAAATGTTTATAACGCAGAAAGTATATATCTTTGTACTATGTGTGATGGTCCAATGAATCATTTCCATATACAGCTTATACCTAGATATGCTTTTGAAAAAAGAGGTTCTAAAAATTTTGTTAAACCAAGAAAAGACTATATAACAGATAAGGATAAAATTGAAAAAATTAGAAATCTTCTAAAACTGGAGGCCATATGCTAAAAATTTATAATATAAAAGAAAAGCAAGAATTTTTAAGAGAAGTTGCTATACTTACTCAAAAAGAATGGGGTAAAAAAACTAATTCAGAAGAAGAATTTGAGGCAAAGATAAATAAAAAAACATCTAAAATTATTAATAACTTTGACAATCCTTTATATTGTAAATTAATTTTATTAGATGATGATATTTTAATAGGTTTTATATCTATATTTCCAACTGATGGAGATGAAAGAAAAGATTTATCACCATGGTATGCCACTATGTATGTAAAAGAAGATTTTAGAGGAAAAGGATATTCTAAATTACTTAATAATGCAATTTTAGAAGAAGCTAGAAAAAGAGGATTTAAGAAATTATATCTAAAAACAGACTTAATTAATTATTATGAAAAATTTGGAGCAATATTTTTAGATACTTTAAATAACGGAGAAAAATTATATTATTTCAATTTAGAGGAGGTTTAATCATATGGACAAATTTAAAGAAATAAGACCAATAGCTTTAGGTCTTGCTATCAAAAACAATAAGCTACTAGTTTCAGAGGGTTTTGACAAGGTAAAAAACGAAACATTTTACAGATGTTTAGGTGGTGGTATTGAATTTTTAGAAAAGGGCGAAGATGCTCTAAAACGTGAGTTTTTGGAAGAAATTAATATTGATATTATAGTTAAAGATTTTTTAGGAATATCAGAAAACATCTTTACATATCAAGGAAGAAAAGCTCATGAATTAATTTTATTTTACTCAATTGAAATATCTGATGAAAATTATCAAGAAGAGTATAAAGTAATAGATGATCATGGTGAAACTATTGCAAAATGGATAAATATTGATGAATTTAAGAATAAGAACAAAATACTTTATCCTGAAGAAGTTTTTAAATATATTTAATTTATCTATATTCCCTACCACATGAAAGGAGGTGATGAAGGTGTGGTAGGAAATATCGAAAAGCGTGGAGAGAATTCATATAGATTAAGAGTTTCTGCTGGCTATACTGATGACGGAAAAAGAATCATGTACAAAAAAACTGTTCAAGCTAGAAATAAAAGTGAAGCTAGAAAAGAATTAGCTCTGTTTATATCTGAAATAGAAACTGGTCAAGCACTGTCTGCTAAAAAAATGCGTTTTAGAGATTTTGCTGATTTTTGGATTAACAATTATGCTATTCCAAATTTATCTCCAAAAACCTATGAAAGATATAAAAGTATGTTAAGGTCAAGAATTCTCCCCTATCTCGGCAACATGTATTTAGACAAAATTCAACCAATGCAATTAATGTATTTATACCAAGAATTAAGTGAGGCAACTTATATTAGAAAAAATATCAAACATAAGTTATCTCCAAAAACTGTACTAGAACATCATAGATTATTACATTCAATGTTACAACAAGCAGTATATTGGCAAATGATTCCATATAATCCTGCATCAAGAGTAAGACCACCTAAAGCTAAAAAGCCAAATATTAATTTCTATGATGATGTACAAACAATTGCATTAATTAAAGCATTGGAAGGTGAAGAATTAAAGTTTCGTGTCATTATCCTATTAACAATTTATACAGGTTTAAGGCGTGGCGAAGTTTTAGGATTAGAATGGCAAGACGTAGACTTCAAAAATTCTTCAATTACTGTAAGACAGGCTAGTCAATATGTTTCTTCTATTGGTATCTATACAAAAGATCCCAAAACTGAAACATCAAACAGGGTTATTAGTATCCCTGATTCAATTACTAAACTTTTAAAAGATTACAAAAGAAAACAGTTAGAACAAAGATTAAAATTAGGAGACAAATGGCAAAACACAAATCGATTATTTGTACAATGGGATGGTTCTCCTATGCATCCAGACACAATTACAAAATGGTTTAGGCAGTTCCTAGAAGATAAAAACTTGCCACATATTACATTTCATGGCTTACGCCATACACATGCAACTTTGCTTATTGCACAAGGATTAGATGTTAGAACTGTTAGTAATAGATTAGGACATGCTCAAACATCTACAACATTAAATATCTATGCCCATGCATTTGCGAAAATGGACAGAGAGGCATCAGATAAACTTGATAATCTTCTTTATAGGGAAGATACAAAAAAATATTTTAAAGCCAATTAAAGGCTTATCACATAAATTTATATAAAAAAATTGAAAGGAAGAAATTCTATGAAAAATTATAATAATAAAGAAGTACATCAAGATATGGTTGTTTCTGCTTAAATGATTTTTATTAATTTCACAATTTTATATTTTAAGCAGAAACTATTATTTATACAAAATAGAATTTTTTATCAAATATATTAATAAATATCGAAAATTCAAGGTTTATCAATAACCTTTTCATATATAAATTTGTGCCCAATTAGTGCCCAACGACATTTATACTACTTATTTTGGCACAAAATTAAGAGCTAGCAATTACTTGTAGCTCTAGAGTTTTATTCATTTATTTTATTTCTTATTTTTTCCACAACAACGGGTTATGAGAATTTAATTGTAATTTGTGAAGAATTTTGTTAACTTGAGTTTTTATTGGCTTCAATAGGGTTATAGCAAATTGGTGAGATTATGAAAATTGTTAAAAAATGTACTTTTTTGCAATGATTGTCCCCAATTTGTCCCCAATTTTTTGAGGCATCAAACATATGAAATTTCAATATATTTTTTAGTTTGTTATTGCAAGTTTTTTAGTGATTTGATGTGTAAAATTTTAAAATTTATAAAAACGGAGGTTAATATTAATGAATAATTTTAGAGAAGTTAATGATGATATTTTAAGAGATTGGCTAAGTTTTAGAGAAGAAATGGTTTTAGGCACACTTACTAAAGAAGATAAAAAACACCTTATTTATTTTGATGAAATTTGTGAAAGTATTTTGAAGAATGTTCCTAAACAGAATCAAAAATATGTGAAAAGTCAATTAGATAGACTTGATAAGAATTTTATGGATTATATCTGCTATTGGAATGAGAAGTATTATAGGAATGGATTTTGTGATGGAGTTCAAATAATTATTAGTATATTAGAATAATACATAAGTGATAAAAAGTGTGAATTCAGTTTTAACCTTAAATTCACACTTTTTCTATATCCATTTTTACTGACGGTCCATAATTAACAAAATCAATCATTTGAATTGCTTTTCTAGCAACAGTATGTATTGATTTCATTTCCTTGGTTTTTATTATTGCTAAAATTCCTTCGAGATCATCTTCTTCAGTTGATGCCTCGCAAAAATTTTTAGCCCAATATATCTTTTCATTATTGTCAAATTCATATTTATCATCAATTATATTTATTATTAGATCTCCTAGTGTTATTTCTTCGTCTTCAAATTTATTAAAATCTTCTAGAGCTATTCCTTTTAACTCTTTTGGTGTGCCTTTTTGTTTTTCGATAAGAATTGCTAAATTTTCTCTTCGCTTATCAGCAATTTCTTTCATTTCAATAATATTTTTCACATATTCTTCTGTACTTTCAATTTCTCCTTCACTAAATACTGCATCAAAGCTACCTTTTATTTTTTTAAAATTCTTATTTAACTTCTTATCCTCTGTATTTAATGCTTTTTTTAAATATGCTTTTAGCTGATTTATATTATCTGTTTTTCTTATAAAATACCAAATTGGTCCGATAGTACCAGCATATGTTAGGCTTGAGCATATTAAAGACCATGTTTCATTATGCGAAATTAGTCCGTTTTTATCTGATTTAATCCCCAACTTTTCAAATTTAAAAGTAAATATCTCATATATAGAATCAATAGGTGGAACATCTAAAATACTCTCTTCCAATCTGCCATTTGACACTCTTGTATCTGCATAAAATCTATCTTTTATACTAGTAAATGACTTTTTTAAGAATTGAGGCTCTATTGGTAGTGATAAAGGATTATCTTTTTCTACTACTACGGGCAATCCTAATTCATTTTTTGATACTTTAATCAATGATGCATATTTAGAATCCTTCAAGGTATCTAATAAAAAAGAAATATCATTTGCTTTTGGTGAAATCATTAATTTTTCAAATGAGTCCATCCATATCTCTGAATGCTCTGGTAGTTCTGGTGCTACTAAATAAATTGATGCAATAGCATTTGCTTTTTCAACTATATCATTACTATTTTTCAATTTTTCTATTAGCTCATCTATTAATATTTGATTTTCTTTTATAATTTCAATTTTTTTCGGAATCGAAAACGTATATGGTTTAATTCTAGACGATTTACTAATCAGACTTAAAAAATCAATCACATCATTTATTGCTACAATGCATACATCTTTTGATACACCTATCCCTGCATGTACTCCACTAGCCCTTAATGGCATTAGAAGTTTAAATTTTGACAATTTATTTAATATGTCATTAAGCATTTTTTCCATATCATCTACATCTTTAATAAGAAATGAAATCTTTAGATTTCTTTCTTTTATTAATTTTTTAAAGTCCTCCAAAATATTACCTGCTGATTTATAATATCCTGATGGCAATAATAAGCTTTTTTTTCCATTTGCTTGAGTCAATATTGCTGACATTGCTAGTTCTGCAGATATTCCAGTCATTCCAATAGTTACTGAGTTTTTAGCCAAATTGTTTCTTAAATCTATTCTTTCGGGGATTCCTAATGAAGTAATTGCCATACTAATAGTCTCTATACTTGATTCTAAAAATCTTATAGTATCTTTTTTTAGATACATTGGCATAATTAATTCCTCCAATACATATATTGTATTACTATTATCTTGCTTTTCTTCTGTTTATTTAAATTAATCTTTTTTCCCAAGTAACCAATCCAACACATTTATTTTCTTTATTCCATCAAAATCAGCATCCAAATCATCATCTAATGTCAAAATATATTTAGGATAATTATCATTGATTTTCTTTAAAGGTGTTAGTTCTCTTTCTAAAATTCTATTTTCTTCTTCTCCTTCTGCCCTTGTTGTTAATGCAACCTGATAATAAACTGTATTTTCAGGTTTTTTAGCAACAAAGTCAACTTCTAATTCGTCATATTTTCCTATATATACTTCATATCCTCGTCTTAATAATTCTAGATACACAACATTTTCTAATATATGTCCCATATCTCTACCAGAACCTTGACCTAACATATAATATCTTAGTCCTATATCTACTGCATAATATTTTTCTTGTGTTTTTAAATATTCTTTTCCTTTTATGTCATATCTATTAGCTTTAAATATTAAATAGCTATCTATAAGTGCATCTACATAATTTGAAATTGTATTGTATGATGAATTCTTTTCTACGCCTTCAATATTATCACTTATGCTTTTCATACTAGTTCTATTTCCTATATTATCATATAGATATTTTGTAACTCTTTCTAAAACATTTTTATCTGTTATTCCTTTTCTTTGCATCACATCTTTGAATAAAATTGTATTATATATACCATCTAAAAACATATTGATATTTTCTGGATTGATTTTATATAGCTCTACTGCTTGAGGAAAAGAACTATATCTTAAATAATCTCTAAACTTTCTTGATATATCTGTTTTATCTTCAAAAGCTGAAACATACTCTTTAAATGATAATGGTAACATCTTTATTTCAATATATCTTCCTGTTAGTAATGTTGCTAATTCTGAAGATAATAAATAAGCATTTGAGCCTGTTATATATAAATCTACATCTTTATTTATAAATAAACTGTCTACTGTTTTTTCAAATTCATTTACATTTTGAATTTCATCTAAAAATACATAAGTCTTTTTTCCTTTAACTAATTTTGCTTTTATATATTCATATAATTTTTTTCTATCTTGTAATTCTTCATAATCTGCATTTTCAAAATTTATAGATATTATTCGATTATCCTCTACTCCATTATCTTTTAAATAGTCTTGGTATATTTCTAATAATGTTGATTTTCCACATCTTCTAATTCCTGTTATTACTTTTATTATTTGTTGATCTTTGAAATTCTTTAATATAGATAAATAATTATCTCTATTTATTCTTTCCATAGAATCTCCTCCTAACTATAATAATTATACTATCTTTTAACATTATAGTCAAGTTTTTTCAAAATTATGAAAAAACTTTGTGATTTTACAAACTTTTTTCAGTTCAGTGATACTTAATACTAATTATTATATTTTAGCATAAAAAATATCGCTTATAAGCGACTTTTTTATCTATAAAGCGATATTTTTAATTTAAAATATACTTTCAAACTCCAATGGTACAATATCTTCATAAAGTAAAACAAATTGTGAATTAATTTGTCTATTATCATGATAATGACCAAAATACCATTTATTAAATTCACATTTTTCTGATATTCCTTGTAAATAATCTGTAAGATAATCTTTTTTATATGTTCCACCACTAAGTATAGCTTGTACACTTGTAGGACAACAAAGAGTTATAATATAGTCTATATTTTTAAATTATATGTTACATTTCAATTTCATTACGAAAATGTAATTGTGATTTTTCAGAAATTTTAATAATTTAAGTTTTTATCACTTTTAAAATGTAATCCTATTTTCATTAAACTTTTATTCCTTTTTTATTAAACATTCTAATTCCATTATCTTCTTGTAAAAAAATTGCTATATTATATGTGCTCCTCTCGCCTTTCATTAAAATTTTTTCTATCATTTCTTTCGTTGTTCTTGTATTAGTTGTTAAAAATAAATTTATTTTTCCTCCTGTTTTCTGTGCTCTTTCAAAAGCTTCTCCTATTTTATTCAATAATTTAGGACTATATATTCTATTATTTACTTTTTCACTTTTATCTCTATATACATATATTGTATCTAAATTTCTTTTTGATTCTGGAATTTGTTCTTTTTTTATCTCATATGTATCTGATATTATTAAATTACATTCCCTAAGATTATTCGAATCCATTATATTACTATAATCAATATATGCTTCAACATCATCTTCTTCTATTTCGTCTGGTATAATTTCAAACATTTTATATTTTACTATTTTAAATATTATATTATAAGGTTTTCTTATTAATGATATTTTATTATATCCTAACATTTTAGCTAAGCAATACCATATTATATGTTTACTACCATATACATCCCCTTTTAAAAATTCTGTTTTAAAAACGTGTCTATTTAGGATAAATATTCCAATCCATATCATGATAGAAGCAACTATTTTTTGATATGTAGTAATCTTCCACTCATTTCCAAACAAAGTTTCGTATATATTTATTATCATATTTCTAATAAATTCAGGACATAATAATGGTATAATAATTACTATTATCGGAATTATTATTTGTATTATTATACTTATTATCAATTTCATTTTCTTTTTTACCATATTTTTAATATAACCTTTCTATCTTTAAATTACATTTCCAAATTCTAATTTCTTTCGTTCCAACAATAACATTAAATAAGTCTCCACCATCTTTTTGATACCAAATTTTTTTCCAGTTTTTTTTATCTAGCAAAGATGGTTCAGGTATATTTTCTGGATGTGTATGCCACTCTCCAACATAAGCATATATTCCATTATTCTCTTTATAAATTTTATTATAATACTCAATATGTCCTTTATCTTTTCTATAAAATCTATATCTTTTTCTTATATCTTTTTCCATTGGATATGTTGCATACTCTATTATTAAATTTCCATTATTTTTTTCTTCTCTCCCTATTAAAATCCCTCCTGATTCAGGCTCTTTTCCATTTTGTCTGTATTGTTTAAATAGATTCATAATTTCTTCTGTAATTTTTACCTTCCTTCCTGAATCATTAAAAACTATATCATTGGAATTTTCCACAAAACTCACATTCATTTTGCATAAATTTCTCTCCTTTTAAAATTTTTATATTGTCGCTTTGTTTATTAAATCTATTTGAAGTTACATATCCTAATTTCTTAAAATAGTAATCTGTTCCCTTTACGGAAAATAATATATTATATTCTAATCCTTCATAGAATATCTTTTTCATAAGATCTATTGCATATGTTACTATTCTTAATGAGTGAGTAGAACTGTACGGTAAATATTCCGAACCACAACCTTGCATTTGAACTGTATAATTTTGTCCATTTTTACAATATGATGTTCTGTCAAATATTTCATCTTTATCATCTATTTTAAATAGGCATTCGTAGCACCCTACATGTTGATTATTAGTTATTAATATATGATTGCCTATATCTAGTACTTCATTCCATAAATACATTATTACACTTTTTATATTAAATTTATGTATATATTCGTTTAACCATCTATTAATATTATGGTTTCCAATAGCAGATATAATTAAGTCATAGTTATTTAAATCTATAGAACCATCCTCTAATGCTTCTTCAATTGTTGTTTGTGTTCCGACTATATTTATATGTGGAATATTTTTTCTTATATACTCACATATTGCCTCTGATTTATATCTTCCTACATATTCCATTCCTAAAACATGCCTATAAATATTTACCTCTTTTAATACATCATCATCTATAACTTCGATATTTTTTATCCCTGATTTAGCAATTTGTTCAATTAGATAACCTCCAATAGATCCACATCCGATTACTAATATTTTTTTTGATCTTAATTCAGTATCTCCTCCACCTCGTATGCATAACTGCTTTGGATTTATAGAATCTATGCTCAATAAACTAAATTTAGTATTATTCAAAAAAGTTATTTTTTCTTGATCAAATGTATATCTAGCTAATCTAATTCCTATGTTTACACTTTTGCCATTTGGTTGTTCAATTGTAAATATTAAAAATTTGTATTTACCTTTTTCTGATAAGTACTTTCTTATTATCTCTTCTTCAGAACGACATTTATTTAACAAAAAATTAACAAATTCTATCTTAATTTCTCTCCTCCAATCTGGTGGATATATATAATCTTTGCTTTTTATATACAAAGAAAGTCCATTATATATAGTAAATCTGCTCTTATACATCGCAAAATCATTTTCATTATCTGAAATTAACATATTATCAGTTTCAACATTATAAATTTTATTCTTTATTCTGGTCGGTTTATATTTAACTGCACATTTTATATTCGTAACTTTTCCTTCTATATTACTTAATAATTTGGCATACTTAACATTTTTAGATAAAATTACATATGAATTAAATTCATTTATAAAATCCTCTACATTTTTTCTATCTATTCCATTAGTTAATATTTCTTTCATTCTTTGTAAGCAATTACATAATATACCAATGAAATCTTTTTCAATAAGTATTCCCTCTAATTGAAACAAGCATATTTTCCCGTTTTTCTTCTATATGTGGAATATAAGGTATCTCTGCATAATTAACAACATATATGTCTATTAGATTTCTATCCCAATCTTTAGGAATACATATCTTTATTGTAATTTGTATCTCTTTGTATGTCATTTTTGAATTTAAAATCAACTTGTAAAGTTTATTGTTATATAATGTTTCACTAGTAAAAGATACATCACTTAAATAATCTATATTTTTTAATACTTGTAAAATTTTATCTCTCATTTTATTCCTGAAGCACTACTTGGAGGGATAAAGTTTTTTTGTGTTTTTGATTCATCTTTCTTTTCTGGTATTTCAAAATCATCTCCAAATATTTGATTTAATTTTTTGCACTGTTCAATAATATCAACTTCATCTTTTACTATTATCAAATCATCATATAACTTACAAATTTTATTTCTGAAATTATTCATTTGATTTAATGTCATCTTACTAAACACATCTGTATATGGTTGAACTGGTAAATCCAGTGATATAGAATATTTACTTTCACTACTTTCTAAATCATATTTAAGTATAAATTTACTTTTTACTTTTGTAATAAAATCAATCAATGCATTTAAATCATTATAAACATATTTTTCCTCTAAATAATCATATTCCTTTGATGGTGAGAACAAATTATATGCTAACAATGTAATTCCTATTCCTGGGACTTCATTATTTCCATCGGAACTAAAATTTAAATTTTTCCACCTTTTTAAATATCGTATTATCCTTTTATACTGCTCTTTATCTTCTCCACGAAATCTATTTTCTATTTCATTTATTAGTCCTAATGGATCAGCTACTTCCCATTTTATATTTTCAGCTTTTGCAAATTCTTTTCCTTTTGCTAGATATAATTGGCTTTCTTTATTTTCTTTATTTTCATAAGTATATGCAACAATATCTACATGATAAGCCGTTTCTCTATCTTTTTTGTATGTAACCGTCACACATGGTGTTTTAATTTGTGCACCATAGTCAGTATGATTTTTTAAAATATCCCTAATTTGCTTTTTTAATGTTAGAGGATCTTCATAATCATTTTTATTCACATTAAATCTTAGTCCTACATCTATATCATAATCTTTGTCTATAGGTTTCACTTCCGTTCCCATTCTATAACTACCTTGTCCAAATTCTTCAAAACTTGGTAAATCTTCGTCAGCTCTAAGTTTATCTAATATTTTGTTTCTTTTTTCTCTTAATTCATCTAATTTTGTTGCTGATAACCTTATGTTCTCATTAAATTTTTTGAATTGATTTTGTAAGCTCATTATTTTATACCTCCTGTTTACTATATTTTTTTACTTTTATTTTATAAACTATCAAGACATTTCTTTATAAAAACTTGCATGTTAGTTCTATTTGATTTTTCCAACTTGTCCATTAAATTTTTAACTTGTTGTATATCTGATTCTCCTTTATTGATTGGAAATAAATTTCTATATAACCTGCCTTTTTCTTTATTATTTGGTAATTTATCTATTAGTTTTAAATCTAACAATACTTCATCTAAATTATTTTTATTCCAGATTGGAACTATGTAAGGATTTAACCAATGATTTTTAAACATTTCTCCTGAGATGTATTTTTGTTTTCTATCCTCACTGGTATCATCCAAGTCCATTATTGGCATTAATGAAAAATTTTTTAGTATTCCTTTCTCTTCTTCTACTATATATTTTTTATTAAATACTCTTTTATTTTTAAAAATGTTATT
>CALXWT010000016.1 GCA_944392445.1 uncultured Clostridia bacterium | reverse complement strand
TACTTAGTGCTTTTGTTTTTCTATATTTTTTCAAAATTTTTTATATCTATTTTCCCCAGATTATTTAACTCATATTTAACACATTTATTAAATCAAGGCACTAATAACATTTATTGTAATATATAAAAAATAACATTCATAAACTTCTGAAACCTTTACATTGGTGAGCCAGGAGGGATTCGAACCCCCGACCCACGCCTTAGAAGGGCGTTGCTCTATCCAACTGAGCTACTGACCCAATTGAATTTCTAAAAGTTTATGAATGTTAATTTAACATTTTCTTTACAAATGCAATAATAATATTAACACTTTTTTAATCATAAGTCAATAAAAAACATAAAATTTGTAGAAAAAAATTAAAATCCATAGTATAATAGTTATAGTTGTTTAAATTTTATATGTTAATCACAATAAATGTACTATCAAACGAATAAAAAATAGTAATACAAAAATAATAATAGTAGTAAAAATATATGTAATAAAAAGAGGATTTAGTATGGAAAATAAAAATAAGGTAACTATTCATCATTTGTTTTGGTATTTCTTAATCTTTAGCATATTAGGGCTAATAATAGAAACGGCATTTTGCTTCTTTGGTAATGGAGTATTAGAAAGTAGAAAGGGTTTTATATGGGGACCATTTTGTCCAGTATATGGGGTATGTGGAGCAGGATTAATATTTATATTGTATAAGCTAGACTGCAAAGGTTTTGTAAAATTGTTTATAGCTGGTTTTATATTTGGCTCTATTGGAGAATATATATTAAGCTATTGCCTAGAAGCAATTTATGGAACTAGATTTTGGAATTATGAATACTTACAATACAATTTAAATGGAAGAATATGTTTAACATTTTCAATATATTGGGGAGTGTTAGCTATTATACTTGTTAAATGGGTAAAACCTATAATAGATAAATTAGTTGATAAAATAAAGCCTCATACAAGAAATATTGTAGAACTTGGTATATTTATATTCCTAGTCATCGATGGATTGGTAACTATATGGGGAATACAAACATACCAAAATAGAGTAGTATATAATAAAGTATATAAGCCAGTAGATGGAAATATATTTTCGGAAATACGAAGCAAAATGGAAAACGAATATTTTACTAATGAAAGAATGTCAACTACGTTTCCAAATTTAAGAATAAAAAACGAGAATGGGGACGAAGTGTGGATAAAGACCTTAATAAAAGACTAAAAATGTAGTTAAAATATATAATTTTTGACCACAACAAAATAGGGTAAGAAAATAGAATAATTGGAGTACTAGAAAATAAAACCTAGTATTCCAAATATCAAAAACAATATACCGAGATAACTTTTTCATTGCCTCTTCTGATATATATTTTCTAATAAATTTACCAGAGATAATTGCTATAGAATCACTAGCAATCATACCAAGTATAGCTCCAATAATTAGCATAAATTTATAAGATGGATATTGTATACCAAAACCAAGGGATGCTAAAAAGGTTTTATCCCCAAACTCTCCAACTAGTATAGATAAAGCAATTATAAAAGTATAACCAATATTTAATTTAGATATTTTTTCTAATAAAGAATTTTTTTTATCAGGAGTAGAAGTTATTTTTTCTTTTTTTGGCATTAAAGATAAAATTCCCACTACAATAAAAGAAAAATAAGTAAAAAATTTAATCAATGAATGTAAATTTTCGTTCTCTAAAATACCAATTTTACTTCCAAAAAGTATAGCAATTCCATGGCTAAAAAAAGAACCAATTGCGATTCCTAAAATTATATTTCTTACTCGTACACCACCAGAAAAAGACAAAACAAGTAGTTGAGTTTTGTCACCTAATTCTGCAATAAAAACCATAATAAAGGAAATAAGGAAAGGGTAAATAAAGTCCACCATCAAAACCTCCACTTCTTAATGCTCAAAAAATATTTGTAACAATATATTCAAATAAATTAAATTAAGAACAGAGTACAAGTTTATTAACTTTTCTTTAAAAAATATTACTAACTTTAAATGTGAAAGTTATGTGAAATGTATTGCACACGTTAGAAAATAATGGTAATATTAAGCCGTAAAAACATACGGAAATAAGAGATTGGAGGAAAGTAAAGTGATAGAAGTAAAAAATGTCACAAAAAAGTATGGTTCCACTGTAGCAGTTGACAACATCAGTTTTGATGTAAAAGACGGCGAAGTGGTAGGATTTTTAGGGCCTAATGGTGCAGGCAAAAGTACCACAATGAATATGATTACTGGCTTTATCGAGCCTACAAGTGGTCAAATTATTGTTAATGGAAATGATATTTCTAAAAAACAGAAAAAAGCTAAAAAAGATATCGGCTATATGCCAGAAAATGTGCCACTATATTACGAACTAACAGCAAAGGAATTTATTACCTATATGGCTGAACTTAAAATGGTAAAAAGGAATGTTAGAAAGCAAGAAGTTCAGGAAGTGATAAAAGAAGTTGGCCTTGAAGAAGTGCAAAATAAACTAATAAGAAATTTATCAAGAGGGTATAAACAAAGAGTGAGCATGGCTGGTGCATTAATAGGAAATCCAGACGTAATTATATTAGATGAACCAACAGTTGGTCTAGACCCAAAACAAATAACAGAAATAAGAAATTTAATAAAAAAACTAGGCCAAAAGCATACAGTAATATTAAGTACACACATATTATCAGAAGTAAGTCAAATTTGTGAAAGAGTAATTATAATAAATAAAGGAAAAATAATTGCAATAGATACACCAGAAAATTTAGAAAAAGCAACGAAAGAGAAAAATAGTATTTCTATTACTGTAGAAGATCCAAAAGATAATATGCAAAACTTAAAAGAAAAAATAAAAGAAATCGAAACAATAGAATTTAAAAGAGATAACAATGATGGAACAAAACAATATATTGTTACTTCTTCATCAGATGTAGACTTAAGAAAGAAATTATTCGAAGTATTGCCTAAAGAAGAAATTGTAATATTTGAACTTAAGAAAACAGAGACTACACTAGAAGATGCATTTATTAAGTTAATAGATAAAGCAAAAGAAAACGACGGAATAGAGAAAATGCAAAAAGAAGAAGTGGATAATACACAGGAAAATGACCAAATAAAAAATAATGTAGAAGAAAAGGAGGAGAAAAAATAATGTGGGCAGTATTTAAAAAGGAATTAAAAACATATTTTTTATCTCCAATAGGATACATAACTATAGGTGTATTTATGCTTATGTATAGCATTTTCTTTTATCTTACTACAATTAGTTATGGCTCTGTTTATTTAGGAGATTTATATTATGCTACTGCAAGATATGGTTTATTACTAATGATTCCATTACTTACAATGAGAATGTTTTCAGAAGAAAGAAAAAATGGAACAGAGCAATTGTTACTTACATCACCTAGAAGTGTAAGTTCTATAGTTCTTGGCAAGTTCTTTGCGGCAGTAACTATAATTTTAATTACTATCTTATTTTCAATAGTTTATGCCATTATAATAAGTTTCTTTGGAGATGTAACTATACCAACATTAATTGTAACTATGATAGGATTTTTATTACTAGCAATGGCAGCAGTTTCAATAGGTATGCTTGCATCAAGTATTACAGAAAATCAAATAATATCTGCAATACTTACAATAGGAATTTTAGTTGCTCCATGGTTTTTAATTGATATGAGCGAAATATTCTCAAGTATAGATTTAATTGATAAATTTTTAGGCTTGGCCACAGGAACAATATCAATAGCAGATGTAATAAGTTTGTTATCAATTACAGTAATGTGCATATTAATTACAATTATATTGATAAAAAGAAGAAAGACTGTAAAGTAGAAGAGGGGTGAAGTAAGTGGAAAAAGAGAATAACGAAAAGAATTTAAAAAATGAGAGAAAAAGCAAAAAAATAGATACAAAAGCAGACAAAAAGAAAGCTCAAAAAGATACTAAAGAATTGGTTGTAAAAAAAGAGAAAAAAGATAAAACAGGAGCAGGAAAAATATTTAGAAAAACATCATTAACAGTTTTGCTAATTTTAGTAATTATAACTGCTTGTATTGGGCTAAATATATTTGCAGAGGCATCAAATTGGGAAAGTTTTGATTTTACAGAAGACAAAATACATAGCCTTTCAGATATGTCTAGACAAATGATACAAGATATAGATAAAGATGTAAATATAACTATTATTAATATGTCAGAATCGGAAGAAAATTTAGCCAACCAATATAATAGTATAAATGATAAAATAACAGTCGAAGTAGTTGACGATATGTCAGCAAGAACAGATTTACAAGATGAATACGGACTTACAGCCGACAGTAGTGCTATTATAGTAGAAAGTGGAGAAAATGTTAAACTATTAGGAAGTTACAACTTATATACTTATGATTATACGACATATCAACAAATAGATACTAGAGAGGAAGCTATAACAAATGCAATTATAGATGTAACTACAGAAGAAAGACCAGTTGTAT
The DNA here is from genome assembly GCA_944392445.1 of uncultured Clostridia bacterium. Classification (GTDB taxonomy): domain Bacteria; phylum Bacillota; class Clostridia; order TANB77; family CAG-508; genus CALXVA01. The sequence goes on along the minus strand of CALXWT010000016.1, from coordinate 27,403 downwards.
ATAATTTAGTAGGACATAATAAATACTCAACAGACTATTTCTATCTTTTCTTAAATGATTTAGCAAATGAAGCTTATGATGTTTATGATTTAGACTTGTTAACAAAGGGAGAGGTACCAGAAGATTGTTCGGTATTGATGATTACAAGCTTAGCAGAAGATATAACAACAGCAGAAAGAGATTCTATACTAAACTATATTGATAAAGGTGGAAAAATAATATTATTTACCGATCCAAATGCTACAGGTGATGAAATGCCAAACTTCCAAGCAGTACTTGATGAGTATGGAATCAGTATTTCAGAGGGAGTAATGTTAGAACAAGATCCAGATAGAGTAATGTATAGCACGTCCTCGGCAATACTTGTAACAGTAAGTCAAAATAGTAGTATTGCAAGTCCAACAACAATGAACTTAGAAGCATGCTTTATGACAACAGGAAGAATTGATTTCAAAGATAGCGAAGAACTAGAAGAACTAGGAGTAGAAGTAGAAACATTAGCTACAACAAGCAGTGAATCTTTTTATAGAACGGATTATTCTAATACATCTAGTTCAATATCAGACGATGATGAGGAATCTCCAAATGCAACAGTAGGAGCATTAATTAAGAAAACAATAGATGATGATACAACCTCAGAACTAATTGTATACTCAAATAATATATTTATAAGTAATCTTCAAATAGCAATAAGTGAGCAACAAGCTATGTATGCCCTAGACTTTTATAATAACGAAGATTTAGCAATGAACTCTATTGCATATTTAACAGATAGAGAAAATATGATTACAATTAGAAAAAATACAGAGATTACAACTTATACAGTAACAGAACAACAAAATACAATAATACTTGCAGTTATTTTTGCAATACCAGCAGTAATTGTTATAATAGGTATTAATGTATGGCAAGTTAGAAGAAGAAAGAAATAGTAATAAATAAAAAGCCTTCTCATAAATATTATGAGGAGGTATTTATTTATGAAAAACATTATAAAATCAATTTCTGTAATAGTTGGAGCGGTAGTTGGAGCAGGTTTTGCCTCTGGACAAGAAATATATAGTTTTTTTAATGTGTATAATGAAAATGGATTATTAGGAATAATTATTGCTAGTACTTTGTTAGGATTTATAATATATAAGGTGTTAAAAAAATCAAATGATTTTAATATAAATACATATAACGAGCTTTTAGAAAAAACAGGAATACCAAAAAAAAATAGAAATATTTTAAACATTATTATAAATATTTTCTTACTAATATCATTTTATATAATGGTAGCTGGTTTTATAGCATACTTTAAGCAAGAGTTTGGTATGCCAAGCATTATAATAGCATTGATTATAACAAGTATTTGCTACATAACCTTTATGAAAGATATAGAAGGAATAACAAAAGTGAGTATAAAGATAGTGCCTATATTAATTATTATTATAATCATCATGGGAATACGTTCAAATACATTTGATACTATAAAAAATATAAACTTAGGAAATATTAGCATAAAATTTAATTGGCTACTAAAAGCAATAGAATATACTAGTTACAATAGTATATTACTTATACCTATTTTAATTAGTTTAAAAAAATATACAAAAAATAACGAAAAAGCAATTAGTATTGTTACTGCCATAATTTTCGGAATATTATCAGCCATAATATATTTAATTATGCTAAATAATGGCAATCTATTCGGAATAGAAATTCCACTTATACAAATTGCAAATGGGTATGGAAGTTTATTTAAGTATTCGTATAGTCTAGTAATAATTTTTGCCATTTATACAACTATGATTTCAGAGGGGTATGGATTTTTAACAAATTGTGCTAAAACATCTAAACAGTATAAGAAATTGGCAATAGTATTATGCGTTTCTGCAGTTTTTATATCTAATATAAGCTTTTCATTTCTTATAAATTTGACGTATCCAGCTTTTGGAATTTTGGGAGTGGTGCAATTGATTTATTTGATTTTTACTTAATATAATTAAGTAAAAATCAAACAAATCCACAAAAATCTCTTGAAAAAGTGAATTAAAACTGGTATAAATAATAGGAGCAAAGGAGGAATAAACTTGAAAGATGTAATAGATTTCGAGAAAAGGGAAAGAAACATTGCAGATAAAACTAATAAAAAAAATCTAAATAAAAAAAGATTAGTTGTAATTATAGTAATTATAGTCCTTGCAGTTGTAATAGGAATCACAATGCTATTATATTATTCAAGTAGAGATGTTAGAAATTTTCTGGATCAATATTTATTTAGAAAAAATGTAACTCAGGAAAAACTCGAAGCTATAGACTTGGATTTTAACTCAAATATTAGTGTATTTGCATATAATAAATATATTTGTGTTTTAGCTGAAAATAAATTGATGGAATATAATTCATCAGGAAATCTAGAAAATGAAATCAATCTAGAAATAAACAATCCTGTATATGGTGTAAACAATAAGTACTTAGCAATTAGTGAAAAAAATGGCACTAAACTAAATTTAATTTCGGGTTCTGAAATATTATGGACAAAAGATGTGGATGGAAATATTTCTAAAATAAATGTGAATGAAAATGGATATGTTAGTGTAATCATAACTGGAACTACATATAAATCCGTCATAATTGTTTTTGATAACAACGGAAACGAATTGTTTAAAGTGTATTTAGCAACAACTATAGCTATAGATACTAGCATATCAAATGATAATAAATACTTGGCATATGCAGAAGCTAACACGAATGGTACTGCTATTAGGTCAAATATTAAAGTAATGTCAATAGATAGAGCAAAAAATGACCAAGAAGAACCTACTATATATACATATTCAGCAGATAACAATAAATTGATTGTAAATATTGAATATCATAGAAATGGACAAATTATATGTATGTATGATAGTGAGATATCTTCAATAAAGGATAATACTAATACAGTTTTAATAAATTTAGTAGAAAAAGCTAAAAGTATAACTTTTAGCAACATAAATTTAGACAACTATATTTATAGAGCAATAGAAGAAAATGATGGCTTATTTAACACAAATACTATCTTAGAAATAAAAGGAACTTCAAATGATAGAACTGTAACATATACTGTTGAAGGAGTAGCAAAAGACATATATAGTTTTAACAACATAATAGCAATAAATTTAGGACAAGAAGTAGAATTTATAAATACAAGTGGATGGCTTTTGAAGAGATATAGTTCACTTCAAGAAGTACAAAATGTAATTATAGGAAATGGTATTGCAGGAATTGTATATAAAGATCAGGTAGAAATTATAAATTTATAGAATGGAGGTAAGCAATAATGACAATTGTAGTAGACTTAGTAATTTTAGCCATAATGGCTATATGTTTAATAGTGGGATATGTGAGAGGGTTAACAGGCTCACTAATTAAAATATTATCATTTGTATTATCCATCATTATAGCATTTGTACTATTTGTTCCAATATCTAATTTGATAATAAATAATACTCAAATAGATGAAAATTTGGAGCAATCTATACGTGATATGATAATACAGGATGAAGATACAGAGGAAGGTAATATGCCTGAGACCATAACAAATTATATAGGACAAAAGGTAGAAGAGGCTTCGGATAGTGCGAAAGAAGCGATTGTAGATAGCACTGCAAGAGATGTAGCTTTAACAATTGTCAAAGCAGGAACATGGGTGGGACTATTTGTAATAGCTCGAATATTACTAATTTTCTTAAGGTTTATTACATCTTTAATTGCTAAATTGCCAGTAATTAAGCAATTTGATAAACTGGGCGGAGTAATATATGGCTTATTAGAAGGTATTATAATAATATATGTAATCTTAGCAATAATATCTTTTGTAGCTCCTATGACAAATGGTAGCATTGTAACTGCAATAGATGAATCATTTATAGGAAGTATGCTATATAACAATAACTTATTACTAAAAATAATTTTCTAACAAAAATCAAGTGCATTTATAATAAAAATGCACTTGATTTTTGTTAAAATTTTATTAAAATATGGCAAAATGTATTGATATTATACTAAAAATTTAGTATAATGTGTGGTATCTTGTAAAAATAGGAGTGAAAAGTCTTGAATAAAGAATCTAAAGAAAAAAATGTGAAAAAGAAGGGGAAAGTTAAGGGAAAAAAGAAAAAAAATATATTTTTAAGGGTAGTTTTAATACTTATATTGATAATAATTATTGCAGGTGGAATTTTACTATATAAAAGGTACACAGAAGAAGGCTGGTCAGGAGTATCAAAAACAATATTAGGACACAATGAGGAAACAGTAAATAAATTAGAAAAAATGTATTGTTTATTATTGGGAAAAAGCCAAGAATTAACAGATACAATTATGCTTGCATCCTATGATCCCAAAACACAAGAAGCAGCACTTTTATCTATACCAAGAGATACGTTCATAGGAGATAATCTTAATTATGCTTCAGGATGGGATAAGATAAACTCCGTATATCAAATTAGTCCAGATGACTTATTAGAACATGTTAGAAATATAACAGGAATAAATGTACAATATTATTTAACTGTGGATACAGAAGCTTTAAAAGCTTTGGTAGATGAAATAGGTGGAGTATATTTTGACGTACCAATAGATATGCATTATACAGACAGAGGTCAAGGTTTATACATAGACCTACAAGCAGGTTACCAATTATTAGATGGAGATAAAGCAGAAGAATTAGTTCGTTTTAGACACAACTCAGATGGTAGTACATATCCATATGAATATGGTGGAGAAGATTTAGGAAGAATGAGAACACAGAGAGAATTCCTAAAAGAATTATTAAAACAATGCATACAGAAGATGGACCTTAATACTATCTTGGGATTTTTAGATATAGCTCAGCAATATGTAGAAACAAACTTGAATTTTAATGCAATAAAAGATTATATACCATATATATTAGAATTTAACATTGATAACCTAAAAACAGCTACATTACCAGGACAATCAATGCAAGCTGGCAATGGATTATGGATATATACGGTTGATGAAACTGAAGCACAAGATGTAATAAATGAACTTTTCTATGGAATAACTCCAACTACTGATAGCACAGATGGAAATACAATAGATGACGAAGGAAATGTAATTGATTCAACAACCGATACATTAGAAGAACCAATAAGAGTAGAAGTGCTTAATGGTAGTGGAAGTTCTAGTAATCTAAGTGAAGTAATTGGAGAACTAGAAGCATCAGGATTCGAAGTAGTACAAACAGGAAATACATCTACAACAAGCAATACTACAATTATAGATAGAAATAATGCATCAGAAAGCGCATTGAACATTTTAAGACAAATATTATATGTAGAAAACATTACAACAGGGGAATCAAGCGAAAGTAGAGATATAACAATTATAATAGGTACAGATTACGTTATGTAATAAATACTAAAGCTAAAGATATATATAAGATATAATAAATCACAGTAAGCTATAAACTTACTGTGGTATTTATTGTCGAAGACAACAAGAATCTAAGGTACCCGACTGCAATCTTGGATTGCTATGTCGGGTCAGGTTCTTATAAATATTCATTTATTTGTGTAAATTTAAATTTTCCTCCACCTTTAGAATGCTTTGCACCTTTGGTTTTATGCTTCTTTATTTTTGAGATTCTTTTAGATTTATTTCCTTTTCCATAATGATCAACTTTCTTTAAAATCAGTACGAACAAGCATAAAATTAGAAATATTAGTAAAATCCTAAAAATAATTGTTTCGAAATTTGAAGGAACTACTGTACTACTAGCGATTAAATCAGTTGAATAATCTTCACCATCTATAGTATAGGTAACTTTTCCAACAACTGCACCTTCAGAAATAGGAGCAGATAAGTTCTCGTTTATTTCTACTTTTCTATCTAAAGAATTTATATCAATGTTATTTTTTAGTAAAACATCAATATTACTTTTGGCAATAATATCTAAATTTTTAGTTTCTTTTGTAGCACCAGCAATTTCAATATTTTCAATTATTTCATTAGCTGAAACTAAATTTTGATTTGAGTAGTTTTCAAATCCATAATCAAATAATTCTATACAATCTTCATATCTATCAGAAATACTTTCACTACCTAACACAACCTCAAGTAATTCTACTCCGTTTTTTTCTGCAGTTGCAACAATACAATATCCAGACTTATCTGTATAACCTGTCTTTAAGCCAGTACAATTTGGATAATAATATTTCTCATTTTTATTTACAAGACCGTTAGTTGTATTAAATATTCTATTCTCTTCATCATATTTATTTGTCTTTGGCAATGTATATTGGGTAACTTTAGCAATTCTTAATATATCGTCAAATTTCATCGCATATTGTCCAATAAGTGCTAAATCATATGCCGTAGAATAATGATTATTATCATGAACTCCATTTGGATTTATAAAATTAGTATTTAAGCAACCTAATTCTTTAGCTTTGTTATTCATCATTGTAGCAAAATTTTCTACAGAACCTGCAATGTGTTCTGCAAGAGCAACAGCCGCATCATTTGCAGAAGGAATAAGTAACACATTCAATAACTCTTCTACAGTTAATTCTTCGCCTTCTTGCAAGCTTGCGTGTGAATATCCAACTGGAATAGAAAAAATGGCATTATGACTAACTGTAACAACATCAGTTAACTTACAATTTTCAAGTGTTAAAATTGCTGTCATTAGTTTGGTAGTACTTGCTGGATATTTTTTTTCGAAAGCATTCTTAGAATATAAAATATTACCAGTTTTAGCATCCATCAATATTATTGAATCAGAGTTTGTAGTTAAATTATCAGGATTATAATCACTTGTATCTATATCTGTTGCCAGAGAAAAACTTACTGGCAGTAATAGCAGAATAATAATAGTAAAAATTACTATTGATTTAAGTTGTTTCATATGATCCCCCATTTCTGTATAGATAAACAACTTTAAAAAAATATATATAACTATATATTAAAAATGTAAAAAATTCAATACATTTTAGGAATAAAATTAAATAATTGACGTTAAAAAAATACATACTGCTTCTCTTTGAAAAAATTAAAAGGAGGTTTATAACTATGTTTGAGAATAAAAAGAAAATAATAATAATATTAGGAATTGTTTTAATGCTATTTATAGTATATTTAATTTATGAAAGCATAAACCAGTCTTCTAAAGAAATAGATTTTAATATTTTATTAGACGGAGCTGAAAATATTAATATAGAAAATGAAGAAGAACTAAATAAAAGTGTAAATTTTGTAGATAATGATGTAGTAGAATCAGATGAAACTGTAGAAATAAAGGAGACAATAGTTGTACATATAACAGGAGAGGTAAAAAACGAAGGAGTAATATATTTAGAAAAAGGTGCAAGGCTAGTAGATGCAATAAAAGAAGCTGGAGGAGAAACAAAAGAAGCAGACTTATCACAAGTTAATTTAGCCTATGAATTACAGGATGGGCAAAAGATATATATACCTAACAAAAACGAAAAAATATCACAGTATATTATTGGAATAAATGGAGAGACTATAGATAGTAATGGCACTAATACAGGAAATGAAAGCACAAGTTCTAGCAAGGAGGGAGCAAAAGTGAATATAAATACAGCTACTCAAAATGAATTAGATGGATTGCCCGGGATTGGTCCTGCCCTAGCACAAAGAATTATTGATTTTAGAGAAGAAAATGGAAATTTTAAATCAATAGAAGATATACAAAACGTAAAAGGAATAGGAAACTCAAAATTTGATGAAATAAAGGACAAAATTGTGGTTTGACATTTGAATTAAGTATAGCAAAGGCAAAATAAATGTCAATATATTTTTATTGATAATCGATAAAACAATCCATAATAAAAAGCATTTGTCAAACTACTGACAAATGCTTGAATTGGTTGCCCCAAGCTGTTAAAAAACAAACTCGAAGCCTTATTTACATTATTATCCACATTTTCTATTACGCTACTTTTATTCCTGTATCTACAACTTCTCTTATAAAAGGATTTGAAATCTTTTTATAATCTTCTGTTGTTATTGGGTGTGGTTCAATTCTAGTATCTATTTTCCAAGTTAATCCGATTAGTTTTGCACCATCTTCAATGATATCATTAAAATCGCTTGAAATAATTGCTATATCTATATCGCTATCTTCATTTTCTGTTCCTTTTGCATAAGAGCCAAATAATATTATTGCTTCTATTTTATAATATTGACTTATTTTCTCTATATATTTTTTTATTGACTCCATTATTCTGCTGTCAATAGTTCTTTTAACCATTTTCTTACCTCCTCAATATTTTTTACTTGTTCTGAAGTATATTCATCTGTGCATTTTTGCTTAAAATTTTCTTTGTAATCATCATATCTTGCACTTATATTAAATTGAGTAATTATTTGTAATTTTTCAACTTGCTCATCTGTTAAATCTAAATTACATTTTTCAGCCAATGCTAATAAATTATGAGATTTTATTGTATATGGATTTTTTTCATTTTTCTTTGCATATAATCCTTTTAATAACTTTTCTATAACTAAATGTCCTAAAAACAAAGTCCATGTATTCTTTTTATTTTTATACATTACTTGCATTGCATCATAATCTTCATCACTACTATTTACCCAGTATTTAATTAAACTTATATTATCCATTTTGTCCTCCTTTAAAAAAATATTATTATAAAATTTTTTATTTTCAATTAACTGTAAACATATTATTAGTAGTTATATATATGATTTTTGCAAATAAATTAATAAAAACACTACATTTTGCTTTTGAACGGCAATGTAGTGTTTGTTACTATATACCTTCTATTGAAACTGCAAAACCGCCAACAAAAAAGTAATAGTTTGTTTTTAAATGGTTTGGTTGCGGGGGTAAGACTCGAACTTACGACCTTTGGGTTATGAGCCCAACGAGCTGCCAACTGCTCCACCCCGCGATGTGTCAACATAAATATTATACAACTATTAAAAAGTCTTGTCAATACTAAAAATTAAAAAATTGAATAATAGTCATTAATTTAAATAACTTATATTAATAGTATATGCTCAAAATATAAAAATATTACCAAAATCAAGAAATAATAATTTAAAAATAAATGCTAAAAAATATTGAAGAGGAAATTAAACCATGATATTATATATTAGAATATTTAAGAAAGGGGAAATAGGAATTAAATATGCATTGTAAAACACTAAAAAAAATCATATTATTTATAAGTATAATACTTTTAGTCCTTACTACATTTTCTATTTATGTCAGAGCGGATGATAGTAGCAGTTTATATTTAGATAAACTTAAATTTGATGTTACTGTAAACGAAGACGGAAGCATGGATGTAGTAGAAACTTGGAACATTGACATTTCTCATGTAAATACATTATATAAAACTTTCAAAATAGATGACGATAAATTTACATCTATAAAAAACGTAAGAGTGAAAGACATTACAGGAAATAGAGAATTTACACAAATAGATGAAGAAATGTACCATGTTACAGAAAATTGTTATTATGGTTTAATAAATTCAAAAGGCAATTTTGAAATTGCATGGGGAGTAGGTTTAGATGATAGATATGCTACAAGAACCTATGAAATTTCATATACAGTTGTAGATGCAATAGGAAAATACAATGATTATGCAGAACTTTATTGGCAATTTATAGGAGAAGACTTTGAAGTAGATGCAGACAAAATAACAGGGACAATAACTCTTCCAAATAATGCAGAAAGTGAAGAAGACATAAAAGTGTGGGGACACACAGAAAATTTAAATGGTGAAATATATGTTACAGATACAAATAAAATAAAGTTTCAATTAGAAAACTTTGATGCAGGAAGATATGTAGAAGTTAGAGTTTTATTTCCGACTGAGATGATTGAAAGCACGGGCAGAGTATATAATGAAGACAGATATGATGACGTAATAAAAGAAGAAACAAAATGGGCTAATCAAGCAAATTTAAGAAGACAGTGGGAAGAAATAAAAGACGAGGTTGTTGCAACATTTGTTATCTTTGTTATACTAGCACTATGTATAATATTTATAGAAAAGGCAGTTAAATATGGTAAAAAATTATCAAGTATAAAAAAATTTGTACCAGAACAAAAGCTAGATTATTTTAGAGACTTACCAGAAAAAGATACAACACCCGGTGAAGCTGTATACATATTAAAAGAACCATATAACGCATTTTCACGTCATTTTGGAAAAATATTTTCAGCAACTTTATTAGATTTAAAATTAAAAGATTATATAGACTTAAGAGTAGAAAAAACAGACAAAAACAAAGATAAAATTTACTTAAAGAAATTAAAAGAATCAGATTCAAATTTAAAAAGTGACGAAAAAAGAATATTAGACTTTGCATATAAAGCATTTGGGAAAAAAACAGAAGTAGAAATGAAAACACTAGAACAATATATAGAGAAACACCCAGCAGGAGTTGAAGCATTAATAAACGGTTGTCTAAAAGCTATAGAATCGCAATTAAAAGAAAGTAAGATGTTTGACAAAAAACAAAAAGAAGAATTTTCTAATTATGCTGGGCTTTCGGGAGTGTATTATGTATTTGCAATAGTAACTCTATTTTGGGCATTTCCATTAGCTATTATACTACTAATAAATGGACTTATATGTGGTAGTATTAAGAAAAGAGCCAATGTCTTAACTCAAAAGGGAGTGGATAGCAAGGAAAAATGGAAAGGGCTTAAAAAGTATATGGAAGACTTTTCATTACTAAATGAAAAAGAAATTCCAGCAATAGAAGTTTGGGAGCATTACTTAGTATATGCTACTGCCTTTGGAATAGCAGATAAAGTGCTAAAACAATTAAAAACAATTTATCCTAATATAGATGAATTGGATAGCATACACACATCTACATATATGTATTTTATGTATCACAGCAATTTTGAAACAAGCTTTAGTAGCTCTATAAGTTCATCTATCTCTAGTTCATATTCATCAGCAACCGGAGGTGGCGGAGGCTTCTCTGGTGGTGGCCGGTGGTGGCCGGAGGCCGGAGGTGGCGGAGGAGGAAGATAGTCCTCCAAAAAATAAAGAACCTTCAGGTATATTTGCAATATTTACTCATATAATATTACAAATATGTCAGGAGGTTTTTAATTTGGAATTTCTTAAAGATAAATGGGTATGGATTAAAAGTATTTTTATTCCTGTAATTCTAGGTGGAATAGTAGCTTTATTAATATCAGGCTCCATGGATTACAATGATTTAAATAGGCCACCACTCTCACCACCAGGATTTATATTTGGTATAGTCTGGACAGTGCTATATATACTAATGGGAGTATCTTATGGAATAATAGCTTCAAAAGACTTAGTAGATAAAAATATAAATACAATATATTATTTACAATTATTTGTAAATCTACTATGGCCAATTGCATTTTTTATTTTTAAATGGAGATTATTTGCATTTATTTGGCTATTACTTCTAATAATATTAGTTATAAAAATGATAATTGATTTCTATAAAAAGAACAAATTATCTGCATATCTTCAAATTCCATACTTATTGTGGTGCATATTTGCAGCTTACTTAAATTTAGGAGTATATTTACTCAACAAATAAGGATTGTACTATTCATACAATAGTATAATCCTATTTCCTATTTTATCAACTAATCCATCTTCTTTAAGCAATTTCAGTTCTCTCATCATAGCACTTCTATCAACATTTAAATAATCAGCTAAATCTGTTAAAGATAAAGGAAGTTCAAAAGTCTTAGAAAGCTCTCGAGTGGATATAAGAGAAAAATACATCAATAATTTATCACGAGTAGTTCTTTGCGTTAGAAGTTCAATTCGTGTATTTAATTGGGTAAGTTTATTCAATATTAATTCTGGTAAATGCTCAGCTAAAGTATTATGAAATTTGCAATTTTTATCACATTGATGATTTAAATTATCATATATATAAAAAAGCACCGTACAATTAGATTTTGCTTCAACTAATAATTCGTTATTAGTTGTAACTTTGTAAAAAACTTCACCAAATAAAGCATTTTTGGAAAAATGCTCTACTATTGTTCTGTTTCCATTTAAATCATACCTTACTAAATCAGCCTTTCCGATTTACTAAAATGCATAATTGATTACGCTTTTGTATATAGGTAGTAATTATTTGATTTTTTGAGAAAGTTTTTTTCTGTACTTTTTTACAATTAGATGAAAAATTGTAAATAAAAGTATCAATATTAAAATCACTTGCCATTTTAAAATCACTTCCTTAAAAAGAACATTTTTATAATTAAGCTAGAACTATAACCTTAACAAAATTCTACAACATACATTTCCTTGGAAGTATAGATAATAAACACTTTTAATCACTTATTATGTCGTATAAACATAAAACTATTATAAAGGAAACAAGCTTCAAAAGCAATAAAATTAGGCAAAAAAAATGTAACAAAAATGTAATATTTAAATTTTAAATAAAGAAAGCTACTCGCTCTAAAGCAAAAAAAGTCGAAAAAATTAACTCACATAATATGTGACATTTGCAACAGAAAAAAATAAAAAAAGGAATATAATAAGTTCATAAATAAAACAGGGGGAGGAAATGTAAAATGAAAGTCATTAAAAGAGATGGTAGAGCTGTAGATTATGATAGAGCAAAAATCCAAATAGCTATAGAAAAAGCTAATAAGGAGGTAAAAGCATCAGAAAGAGCATCAAAAGAAAATATAAAAGAAATTATAAATTATATAGAAGAATTAAATAAAAAAAGAATGCTCGTAGAAGATATACAAGATATAATTGAAGAAAAATTAATGGAAGAAGGCAAATATGAGCTTGCAAAAAAATACATTGTATATAGATATACAAGAGCACTAGTAAGAAAACAAAATACTACAGACGAAACAATACTTGGAATCATTAGAAATGATAATAAAGAATTAGCAGAGGAGAATTCAAACAAAAATACTATGCTTGCATCAACACAAAGAGATTATATAGCAGGCGAAGTATCAAGAGATTTAACAAGAAGACTTTTACTACCAGAAAAAATAGCAAAAGCAGACGCTGAAGGTGTTTTACATTTCCACGATGCAGATTACTTTGTACAACCTATATTTAACTGTTGCTTAATAAATATAGGAGATATGTTAGATAATGGAACAGTAATGAACGGAAAAATGATAGAAAGTCCAAAGAGTTTCCAAGTTGCATGTACAGTAACTACACAAATAATTGCAGCAGTTGCAAGTAACCAATATGGTGGACAATCTGTTGATATGATTCATCTAGGAAAATATCTAAGAAAAAGCTATGATAAATTCAAAAAACAAATAGAAGAAAAATACAAAGGCAAACTAGATGAAAAAATTATAGAAGATTTAGTACAAGAGAGAGTAAAAGCAGAACTAAAATCAGGTGTACAAACTATACAATATCAAATAAATACATTAATGACAACAAATGGACAGTCTCCATTCGTAACATTATTCCTACATCTAGAAAAAGATGACCCATACATAAAAGAAAATGCAATGATAATAGAAGAAGTATTAAGACAAAGATATGAAGGAATAAAAAACGAAGCAGGAGTATATGTAACACCTGCCTTCCCAAAACTTGTTTATGTTTTAGATGAATTCAATAACTTAACTGGTGGAGAATATGATCACTTAACAAAACTTGCTGTTAAATGTTCAGCAAAAAGAATGTACCCAGACTACATTTCTGCTAAGAAAATGAGAGAAAACTATGAAGGAAATGTATTTAGCCCAATGGGATGCAGAAGCTTCCTATCACCATGGAAAGATGAAAATGGAAACTATAAATTCGAAGGAAGATTTAATCAAGGTGTTGTAAGTATCAACTTACCACAAGTAGCAATAATTGCTGACGGAGACGAAGATAAATTCTGGAAATTGTTAGATGAAAGACTAGAACTTTGTAAAGAAGCTTTAATGTGTAGACATTATTCATTGGTTGGAACACATTCAGACATAAGCCCAATACATTGGCAATATGGAGCAATAGCAAGATTACAAAAAGGCGAAAAGATAGACAAACTATTATATGGTGGATATTCTACAATTTCATTAGGATATATAGGAATATATGAAATGACAAAACTAATGAAAGGTGTATCACATACAACTCCAGAAGGACATGACTTTGCACTAAGAGTAATGAAACATCTAAGAGAAACAACAGATAGATGGAAAAAAGAGACAAATATAGGATTTGCACTATATGGAACACCAGCAGAGAGCTTATGTTATAAATTTGCAAGAATAGATAAAGAAAGATTTGGAACCATAAAGGATGTTACAGACAAAGGATATTATACAAACTCATACCATGTAGATGTAAGAGAAAGAATAGATGCATTTGAAAAACTATCATTTGAAAGTGAGTTCCAAAAAATATCATCAGGTGGAGCAATTTCTTATATAGAAATACCAAATATGGAAAAAAATCTAGATGCATTAGAAACAGTAGTAAAATTCATATATGACAACATTCAATATGCAGAATTCAACACAAAATCAGATTACTGCCATGTATGTGGATTTGATGGTGAAATAATGATAAATGATGATAATGAGTGGGAATGCCCAAACTGTGGAAATAAAGACCACACAAAAATGACAGTTGTTAGAAGAACTTGTGGATATTTAGGAGAAAATTTCTGGAATGCAGGAAAGACTAAGGAAATTAAGCAAAGAGTTATGCACTTGTAGAAGCTCATAAATAATTGAGTTTTGACGTTGTTAAACGTCACGTCGAAAATCCTCAGCGTACACAAAGTACGCTTCTGGTTTTCTAGTTCGTTTGCCTAGTCAAAACGTCAATTCTTTAAGAGAGATAGAGGCTGAACTAGCAGAGTTAGGCAAGGAGGAAAATATAATGAACTATGCAGATATAAAGAGAATAGATGTGGCAAATGGAGAAGGGGTTAGAGTTTCCATATTTGTTAGTGGATGCAATCATCATTGCAAAGGATGTTTTAACGAGTGTGCGTGGGACTTTAACTATGGAAACAAATTTACAGAAAAACAAGAAGAGGAAGTGCTAAAAGACTTAGACCACGATTATATTTCAGGACTTACATTGCTTGGAGGAGAGCCATTAGAGCCAGCAAACCAAGAGGGACTATTACCACTTGTAAAAAAAGCGAAAGAAAAATTTCCAGATAAAAAAATTTGGTGCTATACGGGATTTGATTTTGAAAAAGACGTAGTAGGAAAAATGGCAAAACAAAGTGAAACTACAAAAGAATTATTAAAATACATAGATGTAGTAGTAGATGGTAAATTTGAAGAAGACAAAAAAGATTTAAAACTTAAATTTAGAGGCTCTTCAAACCAAAGAATATTAGATGTACAGGAAAGTTTAAAAGAGAATAAACCTGTAGAATATAAATTATAGAAATTTTAGCAAAAGGGGACGGGCGTAAATTGTAAAAAGGGTAACATAATTAAACATTTTTACAATTTAAGCCCGTCCCCTTTTGCTAATCATTAATATCATCCAATGGAACTACTCGAATTGTATAACCCATTGGATATAATAGTTTTATAAGTGTGCTAGTTTGTGGAGAATTCACATATTTCTCAATTCTTGCAATTACAGGTTGCTTTACACCACTTATTTTACTTAATTCTCTTTGAGTAAGTTTGTTCTTTTTTCTAGCTTCAATTGTAGCTTCAATAATGTCTTCTTCTAATTGTATTTCAGCTTCTTGTTCAGGGCTAATATCAAGCTCTTTTTTTACTTCACCCCAAGATTTACTATTCATTATAATCACTCCTATTAAAAAAATCTTCTAAATATCGTTTTGCTCTTTCTATTTCTCTAGAAGGTGTTTTTTGTGTTTGTTTCATAAAAATGGTTAATAATATAAACTTATTATTATTCAAGTATGAAAATAATATTCTATCTCGAATAGGTCTTAATTCCCAGATGTTATTATCAATATGCTTTATATATGGAGTTCCTAATTCTAAACCATATTTAGATAACATATCAATATATGCAATTATTTTATTAAATTTTATTCTACTATCTTTGTCTTTTTTTCATTTGTAGTTTTTGTAAATATTCTTGTATTTCACTAAAACCATCTCTCGTTGTATAAAAAACTACATCATACATAAGTTGCTCCTTTTATATTGTATTTATATGATAACACAAAAGTTATCAAAAGTCAATTCATTAAAATTTGGAAACATATTATTAAGAAATATAAAAATATTGATGTGTGTCAAATGGGAGGCAGTCCCATTTGGCACATAAAAAACAATTAGAAACCAATTATTTCGCTATACGTATCAATTGCAAACTTGTCTGTCATACCTGCAATATATAAAATAATAGCAAAATAATAATCTGTTGGATTAGTTAAATCAAATAAAATTTTATTTTTTAAATTTTCTCTATTACTAATATTAGAAAAATTATTAAACCAATCTGTAAATCCCTTTATTAAATTAGGATAAAACTTTGACAATTTTGAAAGATTAGATAAAGTATTTACATCAGCATAAGCATTTTTTAAAGTATCATAAATTCTATTAATAACAATAGAAAAATATTCTTCAGAAGGCTTTAAAATATCTGATAAATAAATATATTTGTAATCAAATTCTTTAATTTTGTTCATAATTCCTAAAGCTTCATCTGAAAAGCATAATCCTTTTTCTGGAGATGAATTTTGGCATAAATCATAAATTAAATTATTAATTATAACTGTATTATTGATTGTTCCATCAGTATTACCAAGAAGCTTATACAATTCATCTAAATGCTCATCTAAAATTCCCAAAGTTATAGCATCTTCAATATCTCTTCCAATATATGATATTTTATCAGAAATTTTAACCACACATCCTTCCCAAGTGTATGGAGCATATTGATTAGGATATGTATATTCTCTTAAGTCTATATAATCATTTCTGGGCTTAAGTGAATTTTCATCTATTTCTCCACAATGGGAAATAATACCATCTCTTACAGAATATGTTAAATTTAAATTCTGTTTATACCCTTCCGTATCCTCTAAAAGTTCTGTATTATCTACAATGTATAATCCGTTTTTTTCATGCCAAAATGAAGTATTTAAGTCTCTCATTGAAATTTTGTTTAATATTTTTTCACCACTATGTCCAAAAGGGCTATGCCCTAAGTCATGGGCAACTGCAATAGCCTTAGTAAGTTCAGTATTTAAACCCAAATAATGAGCTATTGTATAACTTACAGATTCAACATGATTTACATGCTCTATACGGGTACAAATATGATCATTTTGAGGAGAATAAAATACCTGAGTTTTATGCTTTAACCTTCTATATGCATTACTATGAATTACTCTAGTGTAATCTCTTTCAAATTCAGAACGAATATCATTATTTCTTGAATATAAAGGCATTTGCCTTGAAATTATATTATTCCAATTTGGATTTTTTTCGTTTGCAGAAACATTAATAAAAGAATTTTTCATATATTTCACGTCCTTTCAAAACTAATTTTTTTACATGAAATATTATATCATATAATTTAAATTTTTAATATTTTTTTAAGATGAGCACAGCTATAAAGATTATCACTAAAATTCTATTTCTTTTTCAATTTTTGTTGATTTTTCATAGTCATTTATTTGGACATTTTCATGGACATTTTTCAATTATATAGTCAATATATTTCTTTAAAATTCATCAGAACAAAAAAAACCGAACAAATTTTTGAAAAAGTATTGACATTTTAAAAATTAGAGTGTAAAATAATGCAAACAAAAGTTCAAGGAAATAAAAATAATTAGGAGGCTGATTTTATGAAAGAAATAAAAGAAAATGCAACAAAATTAGTAAAAATATTTGGAGTTAATTACGAATTAAAATTAGTATATAAACGCATAAAAAATCCAAAATTAAACTTGAAAGAAAAAGAAATAGAAATAAGCCTTCCAAGTAAATACAAAAAAATAAATAACGATACAATTATAGAAATGTTATTGGAAAAAATGTATAAAGCAATAGCAAATAAAGAATTAGATACTATTATGGAAAAGGTTAGAACAACACTAAAATTTGCACCAGAAGACTATAAAATATTAAAGCTAGATAAAAGACTATGTAAATGTGTTGCAAATAGATTAGTTATAAATCCTGAAATAGTTAAATATAGAAAAGAAATAATAGAATATGTATTTTTTTATGAATTCTGTCGACTAAAAATAAATAAAAGTGGTAAAAAAATTCGTGATATTGTAAAACAATATATGCCTAACTACGAAAATTATGAATTTGAACTAGTAGGGGTACAATATTAAGAGATGTAGAATATGCATCTTCTACATCTAAAAACAAATTTGTTTACTTCTCATACTATTTTGAATATTGAGCATACTATATAATTTATAAGAAAATTTGAAAAAAATATAAATTATAAAAAGAAATAGTATGAGACTCTTAACAAGATAAAACCAAATTCTAAGATAAACAAGTGAAAATGAAAAAAATCATTTATTGAATTAAAAAAAATTATGAATAAATAGTATGGCCATACTAAAATTAAAAACAAAATAATTTATTATATATAAGATGTATTTAATAAAAGTAAAAAAGAATTAATTTATAAACTCAAAATTCACTAAATCTTAAAAACATAAGTAGATTATAGGCTAAGAGCAACAAGAATGTCAAGGCTTTTTACATAAATTGTAAAATTCGTTAAAAAAGTTGTATTTTTTTGTCGAATGACAATAATCTTATGCTTAACTAGTACTAATTCTTTGAAGAGATACAATAAAGCGATACAATGAATAGATGTGATAAAAATTATAAGCAAACAAAATACATATATACAAATAAAGTAGAAATACTAAAAAGTAATTTCCATAATGCATATATGTATATTATTACAATTATTATGAATTTAAAATTAATTCTTCATATCTTTGGGCTGCAACTTCAGGATTGTAAATGCTTGTAAAATCCTTTATTGGTGCGAATTCCTCATCTGCATTTACTCTAAGCAAAGCTATATTATTAAAATATGAAAATGCATCAAATACAAATTGTTCAAATTTATATATATTAGGCTTTTCTGGTACTTCCTTCATACCTTCAAAATTTACAAAAGCATTTTTTCTAAAAGCTCTATGATAAGGAAATTTAATATTGGCCATCTTAGTAATTGCCTTTAAACTAAAAATATGTGCTAGCATATTCTTTTCTCTATATAAATATTTGCCTTTACCATCTGTTAGTTTTGATATTTCTTCTGTAAAATTTTCACAATCTGCAATAGCTGGCCTATTATTTTTTCTAGCAAATACCCAAGAAATATCACTAGGATTTTCTTTAAATAAGGTCTTAGAACCAATTTCAAATTTTGAATTTATAGTATGTCCTATAAATATAGGGTCTAATGGGTCTAATAGTACATTATCAATACCACCAACAAACAACCATTGTAATTTTTTTTGCTCCATATCTTTAATTAAATTTGCTTTTCTTAAAGCAGAAAATAAATTACCATTTCCATTAGAAGCTAAATTTACTTTATATATTTCAGAAAGTACTAATTTACCATTAATATCAACTATAGGCATATTATCTTGAACAAAAAATATTATATTATTTCTTCCATATTCAAAGAAATTGTTTTGTTCAAAAAAACTTATAGTATCAAAATAGTTATTAGTGCTTGTCATTATGTACCAAGGAATATTTACATTATACCTTGTAGCATATTTTTTTAGATAATCACATAAAATTTCAAATAAAGATTTCCTAGGTGTTGTATCTAAACTAAAAGTACCTTTAGGACCACTAAAACCTAATCTTGAACCTTGACCACCAGCTAGAGTAATTACTCCAACCTTACCAGACTTTATAGCTTTAACACCTATAGAGGTAAGTTGTTTCTTTTCCGATTTAGAAAAATTTGCTTTTATAGAATAATCCAAAGGCTCAATATTTTCTGTAGAATTTGAAACCTCTAATTTAGATTCTTCATATAAATTTATAATTTCTTCAAAATCAATCTTTAGTATTTGATTTAACAAATCAGATTTTTGCTTTTCTGTAAGTTCAGAATAAAACTGTATTAAATGTTCTTGATTATATTTACTTAATATTTTCTTTACTTCACTCAGTTTATCTTCCATAAAAAACCTTCTTTACAAAATTTATAATAAGTTTATAATTATTTTGCATGAATATAATTTGTTGCACTTCTTAATTCTGTTATAACTTTATTTTTATTAGGCAATGTCGATTTCTCTAAAAGCTTAATTTCTTCTTCAATATCATAAGGAAGTCTTACTAAATTAAAACTAATAGAAGAAAAATCCTTACTATTTAAATTACCCTCTAGTATAATATATGAAGCAACTGTAGAAAATTTATTAGTTTTATCAAAAAAATTATCATTTAACATTTCTATAGGCATACCAACACTTCCAGGGTTGAATATGGTTTTGTTGTGGGTTCTAACAATATTTGGTGTATGAATGTGACCATAGCCTACTATGTCTGGAACTGGATCATTAGGTGTTTTGCCAATAAATTCGGTATTTTCAAATAATTCCATTCCATCATAAATTTCTGTTGCAGAATATATTGTATCTTTATTTGAAAACATAGGATTAAAAACATAATCCAGTCCAAAAGGTGAAGCATGAAAAAGTCTTATTAAATATCCACTCATATAAAAATCATACACTATTGGTAGGTTATATATAAAAGAAGCACGTTCTTCACCAATTAAGTCTCTTGTCCAAAATTTTCCCTTTGGTATATCAGGTCTAGTTACTGCTTCATCACAATTACCTTTTAAAATTACATCGCATTTCTCTCGTAATAAATCTATAACCTTATCCGAATTACAACTTTTTAAAACACTATCGCCTAAACAAAAAATTTTGGAAATGTTTCTAGCTTCAATATCATTAATTACAGCTTTAAGCGCTGTTATATTTCCATGTACATCAGAGATAATTGCAACTTTATCCATAGCTACACCTCCTAATTTCAATACAATTATTATATTATATTTATTAAGTGTTTTCAAGATTTATATTTCGATTTATTGTTACAATTTACAGCTTCTTTTGGTATTAATATTAGTTGAAATATTAATGAAATATTTTACAATAGTACAACTCTATAAAATAACAGTTGCAAACCAATTGTGTATTATATATAATAAGATGAATTAAAGGAGGGACAAGAATGTTAAAACATATAGGAAATACACCAATGATAAAAATAAAATACAAAAATAACGAAAAAATAAATTATATATATACAAAATTAGAATCATATAATCCTACAGGAAGTATAAAAGATAGAGTAGCATACTATATGATAAATAAAGCAAAAGAAAGAGGAGAATTAAAAGAAAATATGCCAATAGTAGAGGCAACTAGTGGAAACACAGGTATATCGCTCTCAGCATTTGGTGCATATTTTAAGCATCCTGTATACATTTATATGCCAGATTGGGCAAGTAAAGAGAGAGTACAATTAATGAAAAGCTATGGAGCAAATGTAACTCTAATTTCAAAGGAAAAAGGTGGCTTTAAAAAATGCTTAGAAGAGGCAGAAAAATTCGCAAAAGAAAATAATGGATATTGGTCAAATCAATTTGCTAATACAGACAATCTACTAGCACATTATGAAACTACAGGAGAAGAAATAGCAAAACAACTTCCAGAAAAGGTATCTGCATTTATATCTGGTGTAGGAACTGGTGGAACACTAATAGGTATAGGAAGAAAATTAAAAAAATATAACAAAGATATAAAAATAATAGCATTAGAACCAGAAAAAATGCCATTAATTTCTCAAAATAAAATAATTGGAAACCATAAAATAGAAGGAATAGGAGACGACTTTGTACCAGATTTATTAGATAAAAACTTGCTAGACGAAGTTATATTAGTAAATGACGAAGACGCAATAAATATGTCTAGGAGACTTGCTAAAGAATTAGGGCTTGGAGTAGGAATTTCATCAGGTGCAAACTTAATAGCAAGCATAATTTATCAAGAAAAAGAAAGTAAACCAGTTGCAACAGTATTTGCAGATGACAATAAGAAATATTTAAGTACTGACTTATCTAAACATATAGATACTAATCCAAAATATATATCTAACAAGATAAAATTATTGGACTATGAAGTAATGTAAAGTTGGAAAGTTCTTAAAACTAATGAAATTAATATAAAAATAAAAGCCACTGAGCATAATATAATTTTAGTAAAACCTCTATTCCAGTATTGACAAAATCTAGGTGATTAAGGTATAATATAACTTGTTCATGTAAAAGCATAACAAAAAATGAAATCCCACACCAAACACTTGAAGGTGTAATACTGGAAGGAGGGGAATAAAATGTCAGAGGTTAAAGTTAATAATGGAAATATAGAAGATGCCTTAAAAAGGTTTAAAAGACAATGTGCAAGAAATGGAGTATTGCAAGAGGTTAGAAAGAGAGAACATTATGAAAAGCCAAGCGTAAAGAGAAAAAAGAAATCAGAGGCAGCTAGAAAAAGAAAATTTTAATTAAGTAAATAGGTTAATAATGTCTTGCAGATATACATAAAGCAAGAGAGAATAATTAAGAAGAGTAAATTTGAAAAAAATATCATCTTTACTCTTTTTTTATTGTATACTTTAGCAAAAATATTATATAATAAAACAGAAAATAAAAATAGCAGTTTTGTGTCAAACAACATATAAGCATTTTTAGATGAATCAAATAAAGCTGTTATATAAAAATAAATTGGAGGGAAAAATATGAATTATATTAAAAAAGAGGTAAAGCAAGGAATTAATTTACACAATATCAATACAAACAAATTTAAAACTAATTTATATGCAGTATTTTTAGCAACACCTCTAAGTAGAGAAAACGTAACAAAAAATGCTCTGCTAACAGCAGTATTAAGAAGAGGAACAAAAAACATAGAGTCCCAAGTTCTAATTAGCAAAAAATTAGAAGAAATGTATGGAGCAAGCTTTGATTGTGGTATTGAAAAAACGGGAGACAATCATATAATAAAATTCTATTTAGAAACTATCAATGAAGCGTTTTTGCCAGAAAAAGAAGAGTTAGACAAAAAATGTATAGAATTGTTATTTGATATAATATTAAACCCATTAGTGCAAAATGATGGATTTAAATCAGAATATGTAGAAAGCGAAAAGAAAAAATTAAAACAAATAATAGATGGAAAAATAGACAATAAGAGAACATATTCTTTTGAAAGATGTGTAGAAGAAATGTTCAAAGACGAGCCTTATGGTCTATATAAATTCGGCTATGTAGAAGATTTAGAAAAAATTACACCACAAAACCTTTATCAATATTATAAAGAACTAATAAAAAAGTGCAAAATAGATATATTTGTGTCTGGAAATTTAAAAGATACAGATATAAATAATTTAATAGAAAATAATGCTGAAATAAAAGCATTAGAAGCAAGAAAGTCAGAATATGTAGAGAACAAAGAAAACTCAGAAAAAATACCAGTAAGAGAAGAAAAAGTAGTTGAAGAAAAAATGCAAGTAGGACAAGGAAACCTAGTAATAGGTTTATCTTCAAATAGCCAAATAGAAAATGAAAAATTTGTAATGTCTGTATATAATGCAATATTAGGTGGAGGAGCAAATTCTAAGTTATTCCAAAATGTAAGAGAAAAAAATAGTTTAGCATATACAGCAGGTTCGACCTTTAGAAGACAAAAAAATACAATATTTATTAGATGTGGAATAGAAATAGAAAATTATCAAAAAGCATTAGATACAATTAAAGAGCAAATAGAAGATATGAAAAATGGAAACTTTACTGAAGAGGATATGGAAAATGCAAAAAAACTAATTGTTTCATCTGTTAAAGGAATAAGTTCAGAACAAGATACAGAAATAACCTATTATTATGGACAAGAATTATCAGACACTTTTACAACCATAGATGATTATGTAACAAAAATAAATAATGTAACAAAAAGCAATATAGAAGAAGTTGCAAAAGAAATATGGATAAATACAGTGTACTTTTTAAGAGATTAAAGAAAGGAGCGTATAACATAAATGGAAATAATAGAGAGTTTAAAACTAAAAGAAAAAGAATATATAGAAAAACTAGACAATGGTATGACTGTTATAATTATACCAAAGCCTGAATTAGATAAAAAATATGTAATATGGGGCACACATTTTGGCTCTATAGATAACAGATTTATTATGCCAAATTCGGGAGAAGAGGTATTTATACCTGATGGAGTTGCACATTTTTTGGAACATAAAATGTTTGAACAACCAAATGGTACAAACAGCCTAGATACATTAATGGCATTAGGTTTAGATGCGAATGCATATACAACAAATGACCATACAGCATATTTGTTTGAATGTACAGACAATTTTTACGAAGGCTTAGATGAATTTATGGACTATGTTCAACACCCATATTTTACAGACGAAAATGTAGAAAAAGAAAAGGGTATAATAGCACAGGAAATAAAAATGTATGATGACGAACCAGGTTGGAGACTATACATGAACACAATGGATTGTATGTACAAAGAAAATCCAATAAAAATAGATATAGCAGGAAGTGTAGAATCAATTAGCAAAATAACACCAGATGTTTTATATAAATGCTATAACACCTTTTATAACCCATCAAACATGGTAATGGTTGTATGTGGTAATTTTAATCCAGATAATATATTAGAAGAAATTAAAAAAAGGTTACTACCACACGAAAAGCAAGGAGAAATAAAAAGAATTTATCCAAGCAAAGAAAAAGAAATAAATAAACCATATAATGAAATGGAAATGGAAGTAAGCCTTCCACTATTCGCAATAGGTTTTAAAGATATGGAAGATAATAGAAACAAAGAAGAACTTGTAAAAAAACACATAGCAATAGAAATACTACTAAATATGATAATTGGAAAAAGCTCGGATGGCTACAAAGAATTATATGAAAAAGGCTTATTACTTGCAGAACCAGATATGGACTATGAATTTAGTGACGAATATGCTCACATTGTAATATCTGGACAATCACAAGAACCAGAAAAAGTAAAAGAAAAAGTAGAAGAGTCAATAAACTTTTTTTTAGAAAATGGCCTTGATGACGAGCATTTTAATAGAATAAGAAAAAAAGTGTATGGAGACTATGTGGTAGAGTACAATAGTGTTGGAGATATAGCAAGAATGTTCCTATCGGACAAAATGAAAGGTATAAATAGTTTTGACTATATAGAAAAGTACAACGAAGTAACAAAAGAATACACAGAAACAGTTTTGAAAAATGTCTTTAAAAAAGATAATATGGTAATGTCTGTAATAAGAGGAAAAAAATAAAAAATATATGTAGAAAAATGTCGAAAAAAGGCATACGAAAAATGGCACAAACCCCATAAAATCAACAAAAATTCATTGACTAATTTGTAAAAATATGGTATTTTTAAAATATACAAAAGAAAAAATGATAAAAAGGAGAGTGGGTTTATGTTAAATGATGAAATTTGTAAATTAAGAGAAGAATTAAATAATAGCATAATCAATGGCGAAGATTATGAAAAAACTTACAAAATAAGTGTTAAACTGGACCAACTAATTGCAGAATATTATAAAGTTGAATTGGAATTAAAAGACGGAAAGATAAAGAATAGAAAAAGAAGAATATGCAGGAAATAGTATTTATTTTTATACTAGTTGACACCACATCAATATTATGTTAATATAATAAACGTAGCCTAATATAGGCTCGTTGTAAGTAAAAGCTAATGTGATTAGGGACAGAAAGGTGTACAAAAATGAAACTGATAAAGAAAATTCTTATTTTCCTTATTGTAGTGCTTAGCGTAATACTTCTCATTATGATCGGTTACAATCTTATTATTTGGCTTTTGAATTTAATTGCTAATTTGGTTTCTTCTTTGCTAAAAATAATAGGTTATATCGTTATATTTATTATTTTCATAGTAGTATATAGTTTGACTTGATTTCATTAGATATAATACCAGAACGAGTGGCAAATGCCACTCGTTTTCATTATGAAATAAGTATTAAACACTTGTATATTAACATAATATATAGTATAATACTAAATATGTACTGGCATACACAATTTTTCGACCTAATTAGGAGGGAAAAATATGAAACGAATTCGGAATATGTT
Organism: uncultured Clostridia bacterium; assembly: GCA_944392445.1. Taxonomy (GTDB): domain Bacteria; phylum Bacillota; class Clostridia; order TANB77; family CAG-508; genus CALXVA01. The sequence continues at coordinate 1,226 of CALXWT010000016.1, read as the reverse complement.
CTTTTGGATTGTAATTCCTGCCGCTACTAGCTTTCTAGCAGGAGTATGGTTTACTCTTAAGGGGATAGGCTATGTAGGAATTATAAATTGGTTAACAATAATATTGGTATGCATTGTGGATGCTTTCTTAAAAAGGGGGCTTGAAACAGCTTTGAATGTTGCGTGTTGGCTTTTAGAAGTCTTTACAGGTTTCTTATACATCAAAGTACTTGCTGGCTTCTTAGGAGAGTTTAACCTAATGACACACCTAGTTGTAATTATTTTCTTCTTGATTATGTTATTGCTAACTATATGTCATACCGAAAATATTATGGCAAAGGAAGACATAAAATAGAAAGTCAAGCATAACAATGAGAAATTACCCAAAGAACAAAATACAACGTACGAAAGAAGCAATTAGCTAATTACATCTAGAGAGGAGGTATCCTTAAAACAGGTTGCCTTCTCTTTTTTACACTGGCTCGAAAAATAATACAAAAAAATAGTAGTTTTGTTGCAAAATTGAAAATACAGTAGTAAATATTGCAAATTAACATAAAATGTAGTATAATTAACCTTGATAGCAGGTAGCTATTATAAACAAACTTTATCTAACAAATGGGAGGTAAAATTATGTTCCGGACAACGAGAAGAGCTATTCTGTGGATAATTCTTCCGATGATAAGCTGTATGGTGGCTGGGTTCTTTTTTACCCTTAATGGGGTAAAAAATATGTTACTTACATTATGGATACTATTGTACGGTGGTTGTGTTATTGAAGCCACTGTCGAAGTGGACCTCGCAATGGGAATCTCCGTATTTCTTTGGGGACTGAACTTGGCAACAGGCCACGTGTATGCAAAGATACTGGAGGGGTTTTTCGAAGGAAATCTGACCTTTGGCCATGCGTTTTATTGTTTAGCTATGTTAGCCTTAATTGCGCTGAACGTATCCTACGTGAGAGAGTTCAAATTAGAGCTCAGAAGAGCAGTAAGGAGAGATGAATCAAGAGAAAGTGAAGAGGAACAAGAGAGAAGAAATTAGTTAATTACTTCTCGAGAGGGGGTAGCCATTAAATTGGTTGCCTTTTCTTTATTGTATGGAAAAAATGGTTTTCTTATATTTGCCTCAAAAAATAACACAAAAAAACAATAGTTTTGCTACACCATACAGTAATAACGAATAAAAAAGAATAAAAGGAAAGACATAGCAAAAACAAGAAAAAAGAGCTATGTTTTTTCTTTTAA
>CALXWT010000015.1 GCA_944392445.1 uncultured Clostridia bacterium | reverse complement strand
TTAAATACAATGCAGTCAAGTACAAGCATTAAACTCAAGTAAATTACGCAAACTGCTATTGAGAAAATTGGGGTAAGTCCTTCAAATAGGGGTGCTCCTCCAAATAGGTAACAACTTAAATCCCAGTTAGGTGTTACAAAGTATATTACTTGCTTTATATCGTATGCTAATGCAAACTGGTTAATTAAGCTTGATGCAATATATCCTAAGAATGGTACAGATACAGCTAATGCAGTATTTGTGAATATTGTACTACATGTAAATGCAAGTGTTGTTAATAATATATACATTGGTAATTTGCAAAGTCCAATTAATCCTACATATACAAATATATTTATACTCTCTACTTTATTTGTATCAAAGTTATATACTATAGCATCTGTAGTCATACCATCAAATCCATTAATTATTCCTCCTGCTACTAATTGGAATGCGTATATAAATACAATTGTAAGCACTAATATTATAAGGCATACAATAAATTTAGAAAGCAAGATTTTCACTCTGCTATATGGTTTAACAAGTAAAAGTTTTATTGTACCTCTGTTAAATTCTTCGCTAACAATAGAGCCTGCTATTACAATGCCTACTACAAGTATAAATAGTTCGTAATTTGAAAATAGATTTAAAAATGAGCTTCTACTGTTTGAATCTAGTGAAATATTATTTTCTATATAGTATCTATTTAAACTTGCATTTTCTAAATTATCTTGATAATAAGATAATTCATCAGCTGCTAAGTCGTTTACATTTCTGTTAATGTATTCATTTAGAGAGGTTTGATACATATAATATTGATTTATTGCATTATTTAAAAATGTAGGTGCATAGCTAATATCCTTTTCTAGTCGCCATTCATTTACTTGTTTTTCGGTTTCTAAATTCGCAATAGTTTGTTTAATAGAATTGATAGTTTCTTGATCTTCAGCAGTTTCTAGTAATTTCTTTTGCTCTTCAATAGAAGCATTTGCAAGTTCTAAATCCTGATTTGCAAAGTACTTCCAATCGCCTGAATCTAATTTTTCTAAAGCTTCGTCATAAGCGTTTTTAGCTTCATTATATTCTTCTTCTGTAACTCCATTAGAATATTCATATTCTATCATTGTGTCAATATATCCAGGAAGTTTGTTATTTATTATATAAGCTTGCCAACTTTTATTTCCATACTTTTGGGTAAGGGTTAAAGTCTCTAATTGACGTTTAAATGATGCAAAGTCTGGATATTCTGATGGATTATTTGGGTCCAGTTCTGACAAATAGCTTTCTATATATTCTATATCACTTTCGTCATAATAATAATATTGAAATCCATTATCTGTAACTTTTATCATGATGTTGGAAAGTATAATGTATCCAACAATAATAATAAGTAAAATATATATTGTTTTTTTCTTAAAAATCTTTTTTAATTCATTTCCAATTAAGTTAATCAATTACATTACCTCCTGTCTTTTTAAAGAAGGCGTCCTCTAAGCTAATAACATCCTCTTTAATAGCATAAATTTTAACATCTTGAAGTACCAGTTTCTTTATAATAAATGGTATATTTTCTCTATCACTATGAACTTGTATATGGGTATTATCAATTGCAGTAGACAAATCTCCTATGGTCATTCTGGCTTTTCTAGCATCATCTACTTCTATTATATAATTGCCTTCAGAAGCTTCTTTCTTTACTGTCTCTAGGTCGCTAGTTTCTACAATAACTCCATTTTTTATAATACTTACTTTATTACAAAAACTTTCAAGTTCTGCTAGGTTATGGCTAGATATTAAAATTCCCATATTCTCATTTTTAGCAAGTTTTACTAAAAGTTCACGTAAATCTTTAATACCCTCTGGGTCCAAACCGTTTGTTGGTTCGTCTAGAATAAGTAAATTAGGTTTGTGAAGTATAGCTTGTGCTACACCTAAACGTTGTCTCATACCTAAAGAATACTTAGATACTTTATCATTAATTCTATTTTCCAATCCAACTAATTTTATAACTTCATTTATTCGTGCCTCATCTACATTTGGATATAAGTTTGAAATGAGCTTAAGATTATCATAACCAGACATATACATATATAAATCAGGATTTTCTATAATAGCGCCAACTTTTGCTATTGCTTTTTCAAAATTCTTTTGAATGTCAAATCCGTTAATTATAACCTTTCCACTACCTATTTTTTGAAGTCCTAATATTAGTTTAATTGTAGTAGTTTTTCCAGCACCATTAGGACCAATAAAACCTAAAATATCGCCACTACAAATTTCAAGAGAAACATCTTTTAGTATCTCTTTTTTTCTAAAGCTCTTATGCAAGTTTTCACATTTTAAAATTGTATTTTGCATAGCTTAATACATCCCTTCCTTTCTCAATACGTGTATAACTAACACGTGTTATTTAATGAAATTTAATTTACAAATATATACTAACATAAAAATCTTAATAAGCAAGATAGAAAACCTTAAGAAATTATTAATTATAATATTTGTATATATTTTAGAATTTTATATATAATTATAAAATATTACAAAAATATTACAGAAAGATTAAAATTATGTTACAAATACAAAGAGGAATTGAAAAAAACATATAAATAGTATACAATAAAAGAGTATAATAATGAGAAAAAACAAAGGAAAAGAAGATTGAAATTTAATTTTAATGTTGATAAACACGATTTAAAATTTAATTCTTTTCTAACCAAATTTGTACCTTGAGAAAGGAATGAGATAAATAATGAATAAAAAGATAAGGGAAAAGGGGATTACACTAATAGCATTGGTTATTACTATAGTACTATTATTAATATTAGCGACTATAACAATTAATTTTGCTGTGGGAAATGGTGGAATATTTAATAGAGCAGAAGAGGCAACGGATATAGCTGAGCAAGGGGAGGCAAACGAGCAGGCTGTTTTTGATACTTCAATGGACTCATGGGCGAATCTTGTAGATGATTCAGCAGAGGAAGCAGGAATATATAAAACTACAACTAAAATAACCGATAGCTTAGATAATGTAATAACAATACCAGGGGGATTTCGTATTGCAGACGATAGTGGAACAAATGTAGAGGACGGTATTGTAATTGAAGATGAATCAGGAAATCAATTTGTGTGGATACCAGTTGGAGAGTACAAAACTTCAAAAGGCACTTTAACAAATAACTTAAGTAGAAGAACTTTTACTGATAGTGGTGCATCAGAAATTGAAAATGAAAGTGAAATAGTAATAAATAGTGCTTCAGGAGAAGAATTTTATTTCTATGGAGAAGAAAATAGTAATTCTATAGCAAATTATCAGATAAATTCTTTTATAAAAAGCGCAACAAATAATAAAGGATTTTATATAGGAAGATATGAACAGGGAGGAAATGGTCAGCAATGTAAAGCAGGATTGACACCTTACGTAAATGTAACAAGAAATCAAGCAAAAATTTTGGCAGAAACAATGTATAGTGGGAATTATTATGTGGCAAGCGAGCTGATAAGTAGTTATGCATGGGATACAGCATTAAATTTTATTTGTCAGACAAATGGAGAAGAATATAAATTAGCTAAAACAACAGACAGTAAATATGGAAATATAGGTACAAATAGTTTGAATGCTACAGGACAGTATAGGGTAGATGGAATAGCTTCTGATAATTATAGCAATATTTGCGATATGCTAGGTAATTGTTTTGAATGGACAACAGAATATTCAAGTGGTAATAATGCTTCACCTGCTGTGGCTAGAGGATCTGATTGTAATGACAAAGAACTTAGTGGAGATGCTCGTCTTCCAAATAGTACAAGTAGAACTAATAATGTTTTGTCATTTCGAGTTCAACTATATTTAAAATAAAGATAATTAAAAAAACAAGCTCTTTTATTTAAAGAACTTGTTTTTTACGTTAGATAATGTAAATAAGCTTTTCTCCTCTTGCAAAATATAAACAAGCTTGTAACGATTAAATTATGCTAACAAATTCGAGAAATAACCTCGCTCCCAGTTGCAAAAAACGCAAAAAACTATTGTTACAACGCTTTTTTGATGGTATAATAATTAAAGGGTTATAGGTACTACCTTTAAAAAACCTAAATATTAAAACAAGGAAATGAAAATGAGAATAAGATTTAAACCGTGGGCAAGGCCAGAACTAGAGGCTAGCAAATTTTACATAGATAATCCAGAGGAGTATAAAGGCAAGTGGAAAGAGTTATTTAATAATTCTAATCCAATACACATCGAACTAGGATGTGGCAAAGGTGGTTTTATATCAAATATTGCAGTATATAATCCACATATAAATTATATTGCTATAGATTTAGTTGATGCAATGCTAGGATTAGCAAAAAGAAAAATAGAAGAGGAGTATAAATTAGCAAATAGGGAAATAGACAATATATATATTACAAGGTATGACATAGAAAGAATTAACAATATACTCTCAAAAGATGATGAAATAGAAAGAATTTATATAAATTTTTGTAATCCTTGGCCAAGAGGAAAACATAGGAAAAAGAGATTAACTCATACAAGGCAGTTGGAAAAATATAAAGAGCTCTTGAAAGCAGACGCACAAATATTTTTTAAAACAGATGATGACGACCTGTTTAATGATAGTATTAGATATTTTGAAGAATCTGGGTTTAAAATAGACAAAAAAACTTATGATTTAGAAAATGAATTTGACTTTTGGGAAAATATTGAAACAGAACACGAAAAAATGTTTAAAGAGCAGGGAATAAAAATTAAAGCACTTATTGCTAGTTTAAAATAAATCTTACAAGTATTTTGGAAATGTGATTAAGTACACAAAAAGTAAATACACTTTTTATTTGCAGAAAGGAAGATAGTAAAATATGCAGATTATAAATAATATAATTGATTTTTTCAAAAGAATTACTCAAGAACAGTTAATAGATATAGGAATTGCGTGTTTAATTATTTTAATTGCAATCATAATTGCTCCAATAATTTCATATTTATTGATTAAGATGTTTAATTACAAAGAAAAAGATAAATCAAAAATAAAAAGAAATCCATTATATACAACATTTAAAGCTCTAATTGTGTGTATTGGCATATATATTGGAATATTAACCATAAACCCTCCACAAGATGTGTTAAATATTTGTAAAAAAGGGTTTCAAATAATAATTATTTGCTTAATAGCAAGAGGACTAGTTGAGTTAGTAGACCCTAAAAAAGGTGTTGTCAGCAAGCTAAAAGATGACAGAAAAATAGATGGTAATAAAACTGTAGCAAATTTTACAAGCAAAATTCTAAAATATGTTATATATATAGGAGCTGGGCTTTTAATTTTAACGGTATTTGATATAAATCCAACGAGCCTAATAGCAGGACTTGGCATAGGAAGTGCTGTAATAGCTTTGGCAGCACAAGATTTTGCTAAAAACTTAATATCAGGTTTTTCACTAATGGCAGATAAACCATTTTTAGTAGGTGACTGGATACAAGTTGGAACAAACGAGGGTACAGTTGTTGAAATGTCTTTTAGATGTACAAAAATTCAAACCTCAGATAATACTATTGTAACTATTCAAAATTCTGTGTTTACTACAAATAATGTAGTAAATTGTTCAAGAATGAAACAAAGAAGATATTCGTTAAACGTAAAGGTGCCATTGGAAACAAATGCAGAAAAGATGGAAAGAGTTATAAATATATTAAAATATACTTTAATTAGTAATGAAGACGTAGACAAAGAATCTGTACAAGTGTATTTTGATACAATAGGCTTAGATTCAATGAATATTATTATATATATGTATACTGACATATTAGATTATGCAAAATACTTAGCTTTTAAACAAAAAATAAATGAACAAATATTGAAAGTATTAGAAGATGAAAAAATAAAAATGGCATATCCTGGTCAAAATGTGTATGTACACCAAGCATAAAAATTATAGCCACTACTTTTATAAAAGTAGTGGTTAAAATTCATTAAAAGGACACATATAAGTAGTATAATATAAAATGCAAACAAAATGGAGTTGCAATAATGCAGAAAATAATCTGTTATATATGAAAGGATGAAGAAAAATGAGTGATATAACAGTTCTAGTAGTTGATGATGAAGCAAGAATGAGAAAACTTATTAAAGATTTTTTAATGCAAAAGGGTTATAGCATTCTTGAAGCTGGAGATGGAGAAGAGGCATTAAAAATATTTGCAGAAAATCAAAATAAAATTAAACTTATACTTTTGGATGTAATGATGCCAAAACTTGATGGGTGGTCTGTATTAAGGCAAATTAGGCAAGACTCAAAAGTACCAATAATAATGCTTACAGCAAGAGGCGAAGAGCAAGATGAGCTATTTGGCTTCGAGCTTGGGGTAGATGAGTACATATCTAAACCATTTAGTCCAAAAATATTAGTTGCTAGAGTAGAAGCAATATTAAAAAGGACAAGCCCAGAACTTAAGGAACAAAGAGATTACGGGGGAATTGTAATAGACCCAGAAGGACGAACTGTAACTGTAGATGGCAAGCAATTAGAAATGAGCTTAAGGGAATATGAATTATTAAAATACTTAGTAGATAATGAGGGAATTGCTTTATCAAGAGATAAAATACTAAACAACGTATGGAATTACGATTACTATGGAGATTCAAGAACAATAGATAGCCATATAAAGAAAATAAGACATAAACTAGGAAAAAGAGGCAAATATATAGAAACAATTAGAGGAATAGGGTATAAATTTGAAGTAAAATAGGAAAGGATTTATAAGTAAAAATGAAAATAAAAGCAAATTTTAAATCTATAAGGTTTAAACTGTTTTTAACACTATGTGTGGTAATAGCAATAATAGTACTATGTTTAGTAGCAATAAATAGTGTTGTACTAGAGTCGTTTTATTTATATTCCAAAACTCAAACTGTAAAAGGAGTATACAATAAAATAAATGACTATTATAACAGAACAGGAGATTATGGAAATATAGAAGAAGAACTACAAAGAATAGCGTTCAATAATAACTTTGATATATTTATTGAAACAGACCAAAACGTTATTGCATTTAGTACAAATAGAGATTTTTATTCTGTAGTAGATATAATATCTAATTCAAGAGACTTTAGCAACACAAGAAATAACGACAATGTAATTTATGTAGATGATGATATGAGAATAGAAAAAATAAATGACCAAAATAATAATATAAGCTACATATTACTTTCTGGAAGATTAGATAATGGCTACAGCTTGTATATAAGTATTCCAGCAGTTCCAATAGAGCAAAGTGTTGATATATCAAACCAAGCTCTAATAATTATAGGATTTATAATTTTGATTATATCTGCATTTATTGCTTCATATATATCTAAAAAGTTTACAAGCCCAATAGTAGAGCTAAATGATATTACCAATAAAATGGCACGTCTTGACTTTAGTAAAAAATATTATCTTGCAGATACAGATGATGAAATAAATGAACTTGGCAAAAACATAAATACAATGTCTGATAAGCTAGAAACAACTATTAAACAGTTGAGAGACAATAACCTAGAACTAGAAAAGGATATTGAAGAAAAATCTAAAATTGACGAAATGAGAAAACAATTTATTTCGGATGTGTCTCACGAATTAAAAACTCCTATAGCTTTAATACAAGGCTATGCAGAGGGATTAGTGGAAAATGTGAATACTGATGATGAATCAAGAAAATTTTATGCAGAAGTTATTTTAGACGAATCAAACAAAATGGATACTTTAGTAAAACAACTATTAGAGCTAATGAAACTAGAATATGGAAAACGAGAATTTAATAACGAAAACTTTAATATTGTAGAACTAATAAATGAAGTAATCAGAAAATGCAAAGTAATGATAGAAGAAAAAAATATAACAATAGAATTTGATTCTAATAATCAAGTAATGGTAAATGCAGACGATTTCTATATAGAACAAGTTGTAACTAATTATTTTACAAATGCAATAAAGCATGCCGACAATGTAAATGGTGAAAAGAAAATTTTTATTACAATAGAAGAAAAAGAAAACAAGGTAAGAATTTCTGTATTCAATACCGGAAATAATATACCAGAAGAACATCTAAGTAAAATATGGGGCAGATTTTATAAAGAGGACAGTTCAAGAAATAGAAATGATGGTGGAACTGGAATAGGCCTTGCGCTAGTTAAGGCTATTATGAACAATTATAAAAATGATTATGGTGTTATAAATAGGGAAAATGGAGTAGAGTTCTATTTTGAATTAGACTGCGAGAAAAATGAGATAGAATAGCAGTTGTATTGGGGTAAGTTCTTCTTTTTACGAGTATTTTCTATATTTAAGGTTAGAGTAAACTTCTAAAAAAAGTATTTCAAATATGTCGGTCCAGCTACTTTTTCGTAGAAATTCTAAATAAATTTTATGGCACCCTTCCATCAGAGATGAACTCTTTCCATAAAATTTATTAAGAATTTCTAACTCAAAGTACTCTCCATTCCATATTTTCATACTTTTTTTAGAAGCCCACTCTAACCTAAATAGAAAATGTATATGTTTATCGTAAAAAGAAGAACTTTCACCTACAACTGCTAAAATTATGTCGAAAATCCTTGTCGAATTATGTCAATCGAAAATGCTTTACAAATCAAGAAAATTGTAGTAATATATATACAGTTTAAAAATTGCAATTTTTAATTCATAAAAAACTTTGCCCAAATATTCAAAATCTTAGTAAAATATGAATATTTGCAGATCAAAAGTTGTTTTTATCTAAAATTTTAGAATCTTTAAAAACAATTCAAAATTTAAAATTAAAATCTAATTAAAATCACAAATGTTTTAATCAACAAATTTTATATAAGGTAGGTGTATAGTATGTGCTAAAATATTCAACCAAATGGATAAATACTGTAGCTATTTGTATAAGTATTGTTGTTACGATAGTACTTTTTATATTTTTCGATATTTTAATAATAAATCCAGACAATAGTAGTTTTACGCATAGTGAAAATATTATGATTAGTCAAGTTTATTTGGACAAAAAATATATCAAAAATATTAGTAGAGAAAATATAAATGCAATAAAATTAAAAGATGTAATGCTTGAAACAATGCAAATAGCAGATATTTATGAAAAGAATACAAATGTAAATAACCTAGAAAATAACGTAGAAGATAATGAGATAAGTATAGAAGAACAAGAGAATATTATTAAGCAAAATTATAAAACTAATTGGAGAATAGAAATACCAAAGATTGGCTTAGTAGCACCAATAAAAGATGGAACAACACATGATGTATTAGCTTCAGCAGTAGGGCATTTTCCGGAAAGTAATACATATAGAGGGAATGTTGCACTAGCTGGACACAATAGAGGATATAATTGTAACTTTTTTGAGAATATAAAAGAATTAAAGACTGGTGATAAAATTATATATTATACAGATAGAGGAAGAAGGGAATATAAAGTCGTATTAAATAAAATAATACATCAAACCGATTGGACTTATATAGAAGACACTAGTGACAATAGAATAACCTTGATAACTTGTGTAGAAAATATGTATGAATATAGAAGGTGCGTACAGGCCTTAGAAATAATTTAAAAAAGTAGTGTATAGTATTTTATAAAAAAATATAAAACCAAAAAGAAAGAAGGAAATATATGAGAATAAAACAAATAATAGCTATTTTATTAGTATTAATAACAATAGTTACAACATTAAGCATATTTAAAACTAATGCGAAAGCCGCAACATATTTAATAGACGAAGCCGATTTATATTCAAAAGAAGAATTAGTGTGTTTTACATATCAAGGAATAAAAATTGGTGTGGAATTTGTGGTATATAAAAAAGATGGAGTAGAATATCCTGCATATTGTTTAGATAAAACATTACCAGGAGTAACAACAGATGGAGGATATACTGTGTCTGTAGATAAGTTAGTGAATAATAATAAAATTTGGAGAGCAGTAACAAATGGTTATCCATTTAAAACAGCAAAACAACTTGGTTGCAACAGTAATGCAGAAGCATTTGCAGCAACTAAGATGGCAGTATATGATGCAATGTACAACTATGACTGGGACGATTTTGAAGGGCTTAATGCACAAGGAGACAGAATCGTGGCAGCAGCAGAAAAAATTTCTAAGGCAGCGAGATCATCATCAGAAACGAAGCCTGTATCTGTAGTAAGCATTGGCAAAGGTGATGAGGAATGGGCGTTAGATGGTAAGGACGACAAATACATTAGTAAAGAATTTAAAATTAACTGTAACTTAGAATATGCAAAGTACTCACTTAAATTAAATAACTTAAATATAGAAGGAGTAAAGCTTGTTGATGAAAATAATAACGAGAAAAAAGAATTTAAATCAGGTGAAAACTTTAAAGTACTAATTCCAATTGCAGAACTTAGCAAAAGCGGAGAATTTGAAATAGAAGCTACTGTTGATGTAAAAACAAAACCAGTATTATATGGAGATTCAGGAGATAACACAAAGCAAAGCTATGCGTTAGCAGCAGGAGATTATGAATTCGAATCTACAAAATTAAAAATTAAATATTCAGAAAATGCAACTAAAATAGAAATTATAAAAAAAGATGCAGAAACTGAAGAACCTTTACAAGGTGCTAAATTCAATATTTTAAATGAAAATAAAGAAATAATTTATTCTGATGTTACAACAAATGAAGAGGGAAAAGCTATAGTAGAAAAAATAACACCAGGCAAGTATTTTATACAAGAGATTAAAGCACCAGATGGCTATACTATATATGATGAACTGATAGAAATAGATGTGGAGTTAAACCAAAAATATATAGTAAATGTAAATAATTATGAAAAGCCAGAAGATGAAGAAAAACAAGTAGATGATGTAGAAATAACTAAAACAGGAGATAAAGAAGTTTATTTGCCAAGAACAGGATTTTAAGCTATCATTCCTATAAAAAATGTTACTAGTTAATGGCTTTAGAAAAATTTAGTTCTTAATCCTAGGTAATATGTATATTTATTAAAGTTTTTTGTTCCTTTTACCTAGGGGTTGTATTATATTATTTTTTAAGACCATTAACTAGTAACCAAAAAAATGAATTTACCTTCTATTCCCTTGACATTGAGGTACAAATAAATTATCATTATATAAGTAAAAGAATATATTTATATAAAGTGTATATTATAATTATATACCACGAATAAATGAGAAAGGTAAAATTTTAATGTTAACACAAATAATAGTTTTAGTAATTTTAATTCTATTTAATGCATACTTTGCTGCGACAGAAATAGCTTTTATATCCTTAAATGATGCAAAAATTGAAAAAGAGGCAAAAGAGGGAAATAAAAAAGCAAAAAGCATTCTAAAAATGTTAAAATCACCAAGTAAATTTCTAGCTACAATACAAATAGGAATAACTTTAGCTGGATTTTTATCTAGTGCATTTGCGTCAGATGCATTTGCAGATAAGTTAGCACCTATATTAAATTCATGGATGCCATTCTTAAGCTTAGATACATGGAGAGGAATTGCAATTGTATTAATTACAATTATATTGTCATTCTTTACACTAGTATTTGGCGAACTAGTACCTAAGAGATTAGCAATGAAATACTATGAAAAAATATCCTATGCAACAATAGGAGTAATTAGAGGAATATCGGTAGTTACAGCACCCTTTGTTAAACTGCTTACATTTTCAACAAATATGGTATCAAAAATATTTGGAGTAGGTGAAGCAGAAGAAGAAGTGGTAACAGAAGAAGAAATAAAAATGATGATAGATGAAGGAGAAGAAAAGGGAACAATAGAAAGAGGTGAAAAACAACTATTAAATAATGTATTTGAATTTAATGATATTATAGTATCTGAAGTGATGACACCTAGAACCGAAATGTATGCAATAGATATAAATAATGATATATATGATTCTTTGGATGAGATAGATGAATTTAAATACAGTAGAATACCTGTATATGAAGATAATATAGACGATATAAAAGGAATTTTATTTATAAAAGATATAATAAAACCATTAAAAGAAAACAAAAGAATAGATATAAGAAGTATAATAAGGGAGCCATATTTTGTACCAGAGTCTAAAGACATAGACGAACTTTTTAAAGAAATGCAGGCAAATAAAGTACAAATAGCAATCGCAATTGACGAATATGGAGGAACAGCTGGGCTAATTACAATGGAAGATATTATAGAAGAACTTGTTGGAAATATATTTGATGAATATGATGAAGAAGAAATAGACTATAAAAAGATAGATGATAACACATATATACTAAGTGGAGCAATTACATCTTATGAATTAAAAAAGATTTTTGACATCGAATTCCCAGAAGGAGATTATGAAACATTATCAGGTTACTTAATAGACAAATTAGGAAGAATACCAGATGAGGATGAGCACCCAATAATAGAAGATGAGAACCTAACATATAAAGTTGAGGAAATTGATGATAAGAGAATAAAATATGTTAAAGTATGTAGAAATATGAATAAAATAGAGCAAAAAGAAGGAAAAAAGGATACAGAAGAGGAAGAAGACTAGGAATAGGAGATAAAATATGAAGAAAAAAAAATTAATAATAATTGGTATTTTAATATTAGTAATTATAGCTATAGTAGTAAGCTTAATTATTTATTTTTCAAACAGAGCTAAATATGTTTTTGATGTAGAATACGTTAGTAATATAGAGTATGGTACAGTAAGAATCGATGACAAATACGGAGTAATTGATGGAAATGGAAATATAGTAATAGAACCAACATACAACGTAATACAAATTCCGAATCCGTCAAAACCTGTATTTGTGTGTATGTCTAATTACAATACAGAGGCAAAAGAATATGAAACTAAGGTGTTAAATGAAAAAAGAGAGCAAATAATTACTGGATATAGTAATATACAAGCCATACCAGCCAATTCTACAGCGGATGGTATTCCATTTGAAAATACTGTATTAAAATATAAAAAGGATAATAAATATGGTTTGATGAGCTTGGAGGGAAAAGAAATAACTGATGCTATATATGACGAAATTGCCTCTATAACTTACAAAGAAGGAATGTTGTTAGTAAAGCAAGACGGAAAATATGGTATTATAAATATCAACGGAAAAATAGTTATAAAGCCAGAGTACGACAATATAACAGTTGATAATTATTATGACGTAAGTACAGGATATCAAAGAACAGGATTTATAGTTTGCAGTATAAAAGATGAAGGATATAGATATGGATATGTAGACTATAGGGGTAAAAAGATTTTAGACACTATCTATACAGAAATAGAGAGAGTTACTGACTTTGAAGATGAAAAAGACATATATATAGTAGCATATAAAGATGGACAAGCAGGTCTACTAAAAAATAGAAAACTGATATTGGACTACGAGTATGAGGACATTATATACTATGCATATAATGATGTATTTATAGTACAAAGAAACGGAAAACAGGGAATTGCTGACAGGAAAGGAAATATAAAAATAGATACTAAATACACTAATATAAGTTTTGGTGGAATATATGTTAATGCAGTAGACGAAAGTGGCGAAACTCAAATATTAGATTTAGATGGAAATGTAGTAACGGATGGATACATTGCAAAGATGCCTACTGAAGACGGTCAACATTTTATAGTGTATAATGAAGAAGGAATATATAAAATAATAGATAATAACGGAAATATAGTTGTTGATAGATCATATACAAATATAGAAGAAATTGCTAATAATTATTACATTGTAGCTAATAACAGAAATAATGGAATAATAGACTTAACGGGTAAATCATTGGTAGAGTTAAGATACAACAGCATTGTGAAACTTGACAATACAGAATTACTACAAGCCAATATATCAGCTACAAGTACAGTTAGTTTAATAAATAAAAATATGCAAATCGTAGTAACAATGGATAATGCTAGCATAGATGTAGAAGATGGATATATTAGATTATATTCTGAAACAGAAGATAAATATTTTGACTATGCAGGAAATGAATTAAGCGCAAAAGACGTATTCCCAAATAACACAATGTACGCACAAGAAGAAAATGGAAGGTGGGGATTTGTAGACCAAAACGGAAATACAAAGGTTGCATATGACTATGATATGGTTACAGAACTTAATGAATATGGATTTGCTGGAATAAAAAAAGACGGTAAGTGGGGAGTAATTGATGAAAATGGACAAGTAGTCCAAGAGCCTATCTATGTTTTAGATGAAATTAGTCCAAGTTTCATAGGAAAGTATTATAAAGTAGATGAATGGTATGGAAATGCATATTACACAGATAAGGTAGACGAAGAGACAGAAGAGAGCAGTGTAAATTAGAAGAGAAAAGTATTAATCATAAAATATAGAATAATATGATTTAAACAAAATTTAACAGAAAGGAGATTATGATTATTTAAAAATTAAATAAATCATAATACGTAAAATGTACAAAGAATTTGGAATATCAGAAAAAATAATTAACTTAAGTGAAGAAATAGAAAAAGACATAGAACCAGTATTTAAAAAAATAAATAAAATATGTGAACATAACTCACTAAAAGTGCTAAAGGCATTTCAAAAAAATAATATATCAGATATGCACTTTAACCAGACTACAGGATATGGTTATGGAGACGTAGGAAGAGACACTTGTGAGAAAGTATTTGCAGACATTCTAAAAGCAGAAGATGCTATAGTAAGAGGACAATTTATATCTGGAACACATGCTTTAACAGTTGCTCTATTTGCTTTTCTTCGTCCTGGAGACACAATGCTAAGTATTACTGGAAAACCTTATGACACATTAGATGAAGTTATAGGAATTACTGAGAATCCTAGTTCATTAAAATCATTTGGAGTTAAGTTTGAAAAAATAGATTTAATTGATAATGACTTTGATTACGAACAAATTGCAGAAAGACTAAAACAAAGCAAAGTAAAACTAATAGAAATACAACGTTCAAAAGGTTATAGCACAAGGAAAAGCATAAAAATAGAAGATGTAGAAAAAGTTATAAAGCATATAAGAAAATACGATAAAGATGTAATAATAATGATAGATAATTGCTATTGCGAATTTGTATCAGAAAAAGAGCCACTAGAAGTTGGTGCTGATGTTATAGTAGGTTCACTAATTAAAAATCTTGGTGGAGGAATAGCACCAAATGGAGCATATATTGCCGGAAAAAAAGAATTAGTAAAACTTGCTGCAGAAAGGCTAACTGTACCAGGAGAAGGAAAAGAAGTAGGACCATCACTTGGCATAACAAAATCTATTTTGCAAGGTATATTTATGGCACCATCAGTTGTAGCAAGTAGCTTAAAAACAGCAGTATTTGCAAGTAGAATGCTAGAAAAACTAGGATATGATGTAGAACCAAAATATGACGAGGAGAGAGCAGACATAGTACAAAACATCAATTTTAATGATGAAAATAAACTAATAAAATATTGTCAAGGAATTCAAATGGGTTCTCCTATAGATTCAAATTCTATTCCAGAGCCATGGGACATGCCTGGGTATAACGATAAAGTTATAATGGCAGCAGGGGCATTTACACAAGGTTCATCAATAGAACTTTCGTGTGATGGACCAATAAGAGCGCCATATACGGCATTTATGCAAGGTGGACTAACATATGAATATGGAAAGCTTGGAGTACTTAAGGCAGTACAGAATATGATGTAACAAGGAGCTTTTAATGAAAGTAATAATAATTGGAGGAGGTCCAGCAGGAATGCTTGCTGCAATCTCCTCTGCTAAAATAGGAAATGAAGTAACAATACTAGAAAAAATGAATATGCTTGGAAAAAAATTATTAATAACAGGAAAAGGTAGATGCAATATAACAAGTAGTATTCCTATAGATGAATTTGTAAAAAACATACCAGGAAATGGTATGTTTATGTATAGTAGCTTTAATAATTTTAATAACATAGATATTATACAAATGCTAGAAAAAGAAGGTGTAAAAACAAAGGTAGAAAGAGGAAATAGAGTATTTCCTGTATCGGATAGTTCAAAAGATGTACAACAAGCATTGATAAAAATACTTAAAAAATTAAATGTAAAAGTTATACTAAATGCAAAAGTAGAAGAAATATTAACAAGGGAAGAAATAATAAGCAAAATTCGAGATGATTTTAATAGTAATGAAACAAAAGCAGATATAGAGAGAATTGATAATAAAATGAAAGAATATAAAGAAAAAAGCTATGATAAAAATATAAAAGAAAGTACTAAAATAGCTTATGGAGTAAAATTTGAGTTTGATGGAAAACAAACAACCTTATTGGCAGATAAAATAATATTAGCGACAGGAGGAAAAAGCTACCCAGGAACAGGTTCAACAGGAGATGGTTATGAAATAGCAAAAAAGTTAGGACATACTATAACAAAAATACGACCATCACTAGTACCTCTTGCTGCAAGTAAAGAAAGTAGCCTAAAAATATGCAAGGACTTACAAGGATTAAGTTTAAAAAATGTTAGCATAGTGCTAAAAGACACTACTAAGAACAAAGTAATATATGAAGATTTTGGCGAAATGCTATTTACACATTTTGGAGTATCAGGACCTACAATATTAAGCAGTTCAGCACACTTGCTAAGATACAAAGATGTAGATAATTTAATGAAAAATGGAAATATAGTTTTAGAAATTGACTTAAAACCAGCTTTAACAACCGAAAAGTTGGATGAAAGAATTTTAAGAGATTTTAGTGAAGAAAAAAATAAAGAATTCAAAAATAGTTTAGACAAACTATTACCTAAAAAAATGATACCAGTAATAATAGAATTATCAGGAATAAACCCCGATAAAAAAGTTAATGAAATAACCAAAAAGGAAAGACAGAAACTTGTAGAAATCCTAAAAAAATTAGAAATAAAGATAGATGGATTTAGACCAATAGAAGAAGCAATAATAACTTCGGGAGGAATACATATAAAAGAAATAAATCCAAAAACAATGGAATCAAAGCTTATAAAAGGTTTGTACTTTGCAGGAGAAATAATTGATGTGGATGCATATACAGGTGGATTTAATTTGCAAATTGCGTATTCAACAGGTTATACAGCAGGATTGGATTAATGCTGAAAAATAATCATAATTCTTGAGTTGTTAAATATTATTTGAAATTTATAGATAAAGCTTACTAAGGTTGTAGCAGATTTAGAATGGGCAAAATTTAAATCTTTTTAAGATATATTATGTTTTTAGAAAGGAATAGTTAGTAACGGTGGACAAGTTTAAAACCATAAAAAAGGACGAAATAGCAGAAATAGAAGAAAAACGTTCTAAATTTATAGCAAATATTTTTTATGTAGAAAATGTAGAAGAAGTTGAGAACATTATAAAGCAAACTAAAAAGAAATATTATGATGCTAGGCATAATTGTTATGCATACATAGTAAGAGAAGAAGAAAATATATTAAAAAAATTTAGTGATGATGGAGAACCAAGTGGAACTGCAGGTTCTCCTATTTTAAACGTAATAGAAAAAAATAATTTATGCAATGTCCTTATAATAGTTACAAGATATTTTGGAGGAATTTTATTAGGAGCAGGTGGACTAGTAAGAGCATATACAGAAGCTGCAACTAAATCTGTAGAAAAGGCTGAAATTGTAGAACAAGAACTCGGTTACGACATAGAATTAGCTATAGAATATCCAGAATTTGAAAAGCTAAAATATTACTGTAATAAAAATAATATAAAAATAAGCAACATTGAGTATGGAGAAAACGTAAATTGTAGAATAGAAGTAACAAAGCAAGAAAAAGAAAACATATTTCCAAAAAATGGATATAACACAAAAATGGCAAATATATTAAAATATAATATTATAAAAGAAAAATATATTAGAAAATAAAGTGTTTGGTGGGATTAAATAAAAGAAAATGAAAAAAATTAACAAAATCTATTGTAAAAAAATGGAAATAGATATATAATCAGAACTGTAAAAATTTTACAATTTATTTTTGTTAGGGGGATAAAAAATTGAGTGAAAAAATCAAAATTTTAGTATCAGATGACAATCAAGATTTTGCAAAAACATTAGTTGATTATTTATCAAAAGATGAAGACCTAGAAGTAGTAGGTATAGCACGAGATGGACAAGATGCGTACGACAAAATATTAGAAACAAAACCAGATATAGCATTATTAGACATAATAATGCCACATCTAGATGGACTAGGAGTTTTAGAAAAATTAAATTCTACAAATGTGGAAAGAAAGCCTATGTGCATCATTTTATCTGCAGTAGGGCAAGACAAAATAACACAAAAAGCCATTGAATTAGGGGCACAATATTATATAGTAAAACCTTTCGATATAAACATCCTAATAAAAAGAATAAAAGAGATAAAATATTACCAACCATCAAATAATAAAGCAAATGTATTTAGTAGAGAAATTAAACCACAATACATAGATATATCCCCAGTAAACAAAAATAGCGAAGAAAATTTGGAAGCATTGGTAACAAATATAATACATGAAGTTGGAGTTCCAGCACATATTAAAGGATATCAATATTTAAGAGAAGCCATAATAATGGTAGTAAGCGATATTGATATGATTAATCAAATAACAAAGCAGTTATATCCAGAAATTGCAGAAAAATATCATACAACCCCAAGCAGAGTAGAACGCGCAATTCGTCATGCAATAGAAGTAGCGTGGGGAAGAGGAGAGCAACAAACAGTTGAGAGAATATTCGGATACACAGTATCGGCAGCCAAAGGAAAGCCTACAAATAGTGAATTTATAGCAATGATTGCTGATAAATTGAGGCTTGAATTAAAGAGTGCGTAAAATTTAAGTTAGCATTACAGAGAAGCGAATTATATAGCTTGAAAATACTGGAAGTAAACCTATAAAGAGTATGAAAATACATATAGAACAGGTAAAAAATTAGCAAACAAAGCTATAAATGAAATAAATTTAAACCTATAAACTTTTCTTATTTATTGGTTCATGTTTTGAATATTTAAAATATGAACTAATAGAGAAGGGAAGTTTTTTTATGGAACAAATTGATTATGATGTAGATGAATTTATGGATTATTGCACAAGCAAGAACTTGGCAACAAAAACAATAGGAAGTTATGAGCAGACTTTAAGATTATTTACACAATATTTAAAAGAAAAATATAAAGTAAAATCAGCTGGTGATACAGAAGAATTACATATAAGAGAATATATTAAATATTTGCAAGAAAGAGGAAAATATACAGTAGCAAGGATTAAAGAAATAAAACATAGTAGAAAAGTAGTAGGTTTTATAGATGATATCAATTTTAATAAATTATTAAAATGTTTTGATTTATCAAAATTCCATGAATATAGAGATTATATTATATCACTACTTATCTTTGATACAGGAATGAGACTAGGTGAAACGTTATTGATAAAAGAAAGTGACATTGATTTCGCTAAAAGAACTACACTCACACATGTTAAGTAATAACTTCGAAAAACGCTTTTTAATGCAAGGTGGAGACATTTATACATTATCAAGAATATTAGGCCATTCTTCAGTTAAAGTGACTGAAGAGGCATACCTTGATTTAGATGAAAACGATTTGAGACAAAATTATCAAAGATATTCACCATTAGCAAATCTAAAGAGAGGATAGGTAATGTAGTATGGCAAAGGTGCAAGAAAAAGATTATAATAATTTTAAATTTACACTAGACAAATAAGTAAATATATACTATACTAGGAAGCATAGGAAATGAGAATAAGCAGATGTGGTTTGCCTCCAACAAGGAGGTGAGGCTTATGGTAGAAATACAAGCATTAATTGCAACAATATACATATTATATTATTCATTAATTGGAGTAACTATCATAGCTCTTACTTCGATAATAGCACTTGTAATACTACTTTGTAAGAGCGAATAAACCAAAAAAACAGACACATCTGTAAACTCGCCAAAGTTTGATGTGTCTAAAACATTATTCCGAGGTTGACCACGTTTGTGGTTTCTCCATTTCCTATTTTTATTATATCATAATTTTAGAGAATGTCAAACAAAAATTATAAAATATATAAGTAAACAAAATTTCTAGAATATATGAATAATTACATTTTTAATTGACAAATGATTTACTAGATAGTATCATTGAACTAAAAATAGTAATAATAGGAGAATTAAATGAACAAAATAGACGAAAAAATATTGAACTTTTGTGGAATTTACCAAAAACCAGAAATAACCGAAAAAAAGATGAAAAAAATCTTCAAACAAAAGAAATGATTTTAAAAGTATAAATAGAAAAAAATCTAAAGAAATAAAAAATGAAATCTCAGATAAATCTAAATTAAATTTAGGGATAGAGGGAGAAAAATATTTATATAAAGGTTTGCTTACAAAAAGAAAAGAACTATTAGAAGAACTAGAGATTGAAGATTATGAATCTATTATTTTTTACAATATAAGTTATGATATTTTACAGGCAGATAAATCAGAATGACATGGTTGTGATTTAGAAGTCATTTTAAAAGATAATACACATCCGTATTTAGAAGTAAAGACAAGTCTAGAAGATACAGAATTTTATTCTATGACATATAACGAATATAAATGCAGTATGGAAAACAAAGATAAATATTTTATTATTAAATTTGCTAATTTTAAATATTTAAATAAGGACGAATTAAAAATAAATATGACAATTATCAAAAATCCATATGATATTTTTCTAAAAAATACAGAAATATTAAAAAATATTACATTTTACACACAATATTAGATATATTTTAACAAAAATGTTAAAATAAGAAATAACAAACTAAAAAGTAAATAAGAAATAATACATGCTCTTGTACGCAAATAATTCAAATGATATACTTAAATCAAAAAAGTATAGGAGATTGTTATGAAAATTAATACTAGATATCATATACCAGCAGTAAAATTAGATTTTGCAAATATAAATCTAAGTAAAGATAATTTGCTTTTTTTAGATCCTTTACGAATTAGAAATGGTAGTACAGAATTGCATAAAAGATGTTACTGTAAAATAAAAAAAATTGTAAGTAATATGGTAGAACTTTCGAAGAATAAAGAGCATAATAAAATATTAGAATTTATGGATATTTTTTGCGAAAGAAACGAAACAAGGCTTGGATATTCGATGGAAACTACTTTGGGAAAAAGTTTTAGCTATAGTGAAGGAGTGTCTATAATAAAAGTACTTTCGCAAGGAAATGTGTTTGAATCTGGGGTTGTCGAAGATATATTTGATTTTTCAATAGCAATAAATAATATCGAAAAAGATAAAGTATCGGATTTTATTACAACCATAATTTTTGAAGATTTGATTAAGTATACACAAGAGCAATGTAAAATGTGGAAAATACCTATGAAAAGTATGGAATTAAAGAACATGTGTTGGAATAATGAGAATAAAATTTGGGAGAAACGAACAGAAGAATTACCAGTATATATGGAAGAACCTGTAGTTTTGGTGCCTAAAAGTTTTGTAGGAAAAGACTATTTGCTCTCATACGAAACTCTATATAGAGATATAATTATACCACTATACAAAGATTTAGAATTACAAAAATCTTCAAGCGAATTTGTGGTGCATTATAAAAATGGAAGAACGCATGTACTAGGAAATGAACTTAGAAAAAAATATCCATGCACTAAATATGTAATATTGGATTTTTTGAAAGATTATGATTTAATATATAGAGAATATAAAAATGAAATACTAAATAATACTTGGTATGAAAGCAAAGTAAACAAATATACAAATTATTATAAAAAACAAGAATGGACTTCTATGTAAAATCAAAATAATAATATCTAAATAAAACAATATAAGAAATGGAGAAAATATGATTGATTTAAAGAGTATATTAACTGAGTCGGTAGATGAAAAATACAAACAATTCCATAGTAGCTTATGTCCTGGGACAAATAACATTATGGGAGTTAGATTGCCTAGATTAAGAGAAATTGCAAAACAAGTTGCTAAAGAAAGCCCAATAGAATTTTTAGATAGATACAAATGCCAAGTATATGAAGAGAAAATGATATACGGTCTGGTTATTGGATATATGAAAGCGGATTTGGAAACAAGATTAAAATATTTGGAACAATTTGTACCAATGATTGATAACTGGGCTATTTGTGATTGTTGCTGTTCTACATATAAATTCACGAATAAAAATATGGAAAAAGTATTTGCATTTTTGCAACAATATATTAGTTCTCAAAAAGAATTTGAAGTAAGATTTGGAGTAATAATGCTCATGGACTATTATCTTACTGATGAATATATTGACAAGGTATTTAAAACATATAATGAAATAAAATTAGATAAATATTATGTAAAAATGGCAGTGGCTTGGGGAATATCTGTAGCTTTTGTTAAATATGAAGATAAAACTAGAGAATTTTTAAAAAATAATTCTCTGGATAAATTTACATTTAACAAAGCATTGCAAAAAATTATTGAATCTAATAGAGTAAATAAAGAAATAAAGGATGAAATGCGAAAAATGAAAATTAAGTAAGAGTTATGGCCTAAAGAATATACAATGCCAAAAAAATTACTATACATATAAAAATTAAAAGAAAAGAAGATGGTTTAGTGGAATTTGATTTAGAAAAAAATAATGATAAAGATTATGTATTAAGTATGGTAAGTAAACAAGGAAGTTTATTGGACTATGCATCTGAAGAATTAAAAAATGATAAAGAAGTGGTTTTAACTGCAATAAAACAAGATGGAAATGCACTTGAATTTGCAGGAGAAAGCTTAAAAGATGATAAAGAAGTGGTTTTAGAATCAATTAAAAAAGTTGGGTGGACAGCTTGCTATGTAAGCCAGCGATTATCTGATGACAAAGAAGTAATGCTAGAGGCAGTAAAAATTGATGGACAAGAGCTATATTATGCATCAAAACAATTAAGAGATGACTATGATGTAGTGCTAGAGGCAGTAAAAAACAAAGGACTAATACTTAAATATGCAAGTAAAAGGCTAAGAGCAGATAAATTAATAGCAGAAACAGCAGTTGCAAATGACAAAAGGGCTTTGGAGTATATTTCGGATGAAGTACTAAAAGAAGAGTTAAGCAAAGAAGAAAATTAAAAGTGTGGACAAAAGGGACACTCCTTTTTGTCCACATATTTGCATAAAATTGAAAAAATGTCAAAGAATATAACTGGTGATGTAAATGAAAATATCTTGGGTAAAGTACGAAAAAGATGATGAGAGTTTTAAAATGCCAGAAAGATTAGGCTTTGACGTTTTTAAGTTAGTAGAGCCAGAAAAAACAGATGATAAGATTAAAGAACTTATAAATAAAAGATATGATACAATTATTGTTACTAATGAAATTGCAAGCTTTTCAGAGGACATTGTAAAAAAATATAGCAAGGATAGAAATATAAACATCATAATTGCAAGAGACAAAGAATAAAATGCAATAATGTATAACATAAGGAAGGGGAATAATAATTGTATAATAGATACTATAAATTTATTAAAGAGTTAGAGGTGGGAGTAAAAGATTTAAGCCAAGACTATTCTAATGTAATAATACTCTGCATAGGTACTAAAAAAGTAATTGGTGATGCTATAGGACCATTAGTAGGAGAAAATATAAAATATTTGGAGAATAATTATATAAAAATATATGGAGTTCTAGAAAGTACAATCAATTTTAATAATGCAAAAAGTATATTAACAGAAATTTACGAAAAATTTGATAATCCATATATTATAACAATAGATGCAGCTTTAGGAAACAAAGAAAATATGGGGAAAGTTATATTAACTAAAGGATATATAAAAATAGGAAAAGCTTTAGAAAAAAGTATCTGTTTTTATTCTAATTTAAACATTAAGTGTGTGGTAGGCAAAAATACAAATTCTATGATTAATAATTTAGCAGAACTAAAAAATGTTGAAAAAAAAGAAGTAGAAAATATTGTAAATATGGTTTCTGTGGGGATAGGAAAAGTTTTTTCGACTAACTAACCATTATTAGGAAAAAATATTATTTATTATCTATACAAATTGTATAAGAAATAAAATTATGGCAAAACTCTAAGTAAGAATTACTTAAGAGGAGGATAACAAAATGAGCGATATGAAAAATATGATAGTGTTAAAAAATTTGCCATCTAATTTAGTAGAAGAAGCAATAATAATATTAAAGGAGAATAATAAGATACATAAATATCAGACTATACCACCTAATGAAGAAAATATGGAAGAAGAGAAAGAGCAAACGGGGTATATTGTAAAAGATGCAGAAATGGTAATTAAATCTTATTTAGATAGAATAGAAAACAACTCGCCGAAAAAAGAAAGAACTATTAAAAAGTTAGAAAAAAGATATAAAAATTCTATAAGACTAAATTTATTTTTGTTTTTAACTACGATTGTAGGAATTATTTTTACCATAGTGTAGTGGCCATAAATTAAACAGAGATGTAGTTAACTCTAATAAAAATTTTAGAAGCCATAAACTATATAATTTAATATGAATAAAAAACACCCAGTGGACATATATATGTAAAAAACAACAAAGGAAGAGGTGTTTTTTATTTTGGAACGAACAATTAGCAGTGAAGAAAGAATTAGAAGAGCGGAAGAAATATATAACAGAAGAAAGATTGCAAAAGGTGTACGAGTTGCAGGAGATAGTGTAAATAGAGAGGATACAAAAAAATTATCTCTTTTTAAAAAAATGTTTTTTCAACTTGTGATTTGTGCCATGATATACGTGATATTTTATTTAATTAAGAATGGAAATTATATTTTTTCTCAAGATGTAATAAATAAAACAAAAGAGTTTCTATCCTATGACATAAATTTTGGTCAAATACAAAGTCAAATCACCTCATTTTTAGAAGAAAATAAATTTTGGGGAGAAGCCGAAAATGGAGTAGGCGATGAAGAAACAGCTAATGTAGTGGATGCAAATAGTGCTACAGATGAAAGTGCCACAAATACAGAAAACACTGATGCTGAAGGCAACACAAATGACGAAGGAAGTAAAGATAATGCTTCAAACCAAGAAGGCGAAAATAGCCAAAACAATACTGAAGAAACAAATACAGTAGGTGGAATTGGAGGAGCAGTTACAAACGAAATAGTTGAAGATAGTAGTGACGAAAAATCTGACACAAAAAAATCTCAAGCAGAATTAGACATTGAGTATATAAAAGAAAACTATAGCTTTATCCTTCCAGTTACAGGAACGGTTACATCAAGGTATGGTGCAAGAGAAGAAACAGAAGTGGTATCTGCAAATCATGGAGGTATTGATATAGGAGCAAATACTGGAACGCCAATATATGCAGCAATGGATGGAACCGTAACAGTTTCATCAGAAGAGGGAGAGTATGGAAAACATATAGATATAGAAAATGGAGACGTTTTAACTAGATATGCTCATTGTAGTAAATTACTTGTAAAAGAGGGGCAAAAAGTCAAGCAAGGAGACAAAATTGCAGAAGTTGGTTCTACAGGAAATTCAACAGGACCACACCTTCATTTTGAAATAAGGAGAGAAAACAGGACGGTGAATCCAGAGAAAATAATAGAATTTTAAATATATAATATAGCTTTAGATAAAATGAAAACAGAAAGAAGGTTGCAAAAACAATGAGTATTAAAATAGATTTGAAAATTTTCTTATTTCTTTTTTTGTTTCTACTCACTTCACAAATAGAAATATATGTAACTTTAATGATATTTGCGATTATTCACGAATTAGGACATCTACTAATGGGAGTGATTTTAGGCTTTAGACCAGAAGAAATAAAATTAACTCCAGTGGGACTTCAAATGAAGTTCAAGATGAATGACTTGGAAAATATAGATAATATTAGTATTGAACATCAAGTCTCTAATAGTGAATCCAGTAATGTGCCAAGCAAGTTAAAAATAAACGAAAGAAAAATGCTTTGCATAAAAAAAGCAATTATAGCGCTTGCTGGACCAATAACCAATTTACTTATTGACGTTATAGTTATACTAGTTGAAAGCTTAAATATAAACGTAACAAATATATATTTATATCAAATTATAATTTACTCAAATTTCCTAATAGCAATATTTAACTTAATACCAATATACCCGATGGATGGAGGAAGAGTTATAAACGAATTAATAAAACTATTCTATGGTAATATAGTAGCATACAAGATTACATATTTTATTTCTAAAACAGTGTTAATATTGCTAACAGCAATTTCAAGCATAGTTATTTTATACATACATAACATATCTATTGTAATCATTTTGGCATATTTGTGGTATATGGAAATACTGGAGATAAGAAGGTACAATAGGAGGAAAAATATAGAAAGGCTGATGGAGAAAATAGTATAAACCAAGTAGTTTGTATGTTTTAGATTTTTATTTTCGGCCCCCAACTGCGTACAAACTGTACAAATTTCGCTAATGCTCAATTTTACAGTTTGTAAACTTGTCGGTCCCCACCTTAAGCACTCCAATAAAAATCTAAAACATACAAACTACTTGGTTACATAATCAAAAACTTCCATATTTCTTTAATATAATTGAAGAAACAACTTAAAGTATGTTATAATATATGAAGTTTAATAAAAGAACGAGGAAGCGAATATGTTTAACATAGAAGAGGAATTAAAAAAATTACCTGGTAAGCCAGGAGTGTATATAATGCACGATAAAGATGACAAAATTATATATGTAGGTAAGGCAATTTCATTAAAAAATAGAGTAAGGCAATATTTTAGGAAAACTAATAAAACCAAAAGAATACAAAATATGGTTTCACTAATAGACCATTTTGAATACATCGTAACAGATAACGAAGCAGAAGCACTTATTCTAGAGTGTAATTTAATTAAGAAAAATATGCCTAAATTTAATGTGCTTTTAAAAGATGACAAAACGTATCCATATATAAAAGTAAATATAAAGGCAGAATATCCAGATGTGTATATAACAAGAAGAATTTTAAATGATGGAGCTAAATATTTTGGTCCGTATGCTAATAGTGGAAGTGCAAAAGAAATGGTAGAGTATATAAAATCCAAATTTAAAATAAGGCAATGCAAAAGCTTCAAATACAAAGATAGACCTTGCCTAAATTATCATATAAAAAAATGTATGGCACCATGTATGGGTTATGTTTCAAGAGAAGAGTATATGAAACAAATTAAAGAAATAGTAGACGTGCTAGAAGGAAAAACAGATGACTTAATGAAACAGTTGGATTTAGAAATAAAGGAATCAGCAGATAAGCTACAATACGAAAAGGCAGCATATTTACGAGATAAAAAAATTGCAATAGAAAGAATATCAGAAAAGCAAAAAGTGTCAAATATATCTGAAAACGACATTGATGTAATAGGACTTGCAAGAAACGAAACAAAGGTATGCGTAGAAGTATTTTTTGTACGAAAGAGCAAGATGATAGGAAGAGAACATTTCTTCCTAAATGATTTAGTAGATGAAACATCAGAAGAAATTTTGTCTACATTTATAAAACAATATTACATAAACAGAGCCATTCTTCCAAATAAAATAATGCTAAGAGAAGAAATAGAAGACAAAGAGGTTTTGCAAGAGCTATTTACAAAACAAGCAGGAAGAAAAGTGGAGATAAAAACACCTCAAAAAGGAGAAAAACTAAGGCTAGTAGAAATGGCAGAAAACAATGCAAAAGTTACATTAGAAAACAAAGAAAAGGACAAGTTAGAAGTTCTAACTGAGTTAAAAGAGGTGCTAAATTTAGACAAGCTTCCTAGAAAAATAGAATGTTATGATATATCAAACCTTTCTGGAACAAATATGGTAGCTGGTATGTGCGTGATGCAAGATGGAATTATAAAAAAGAATTTGTCGCGAAGATTTAGAATAAAAACTGTAATTGGCCAAGACGATCCAAAATGTATGAAAGAGGTAATTACAAGAAGATTAATCCACTCTGTAGAAAATCCAAATGGTGGATTTGGACGATTACCAGATGTTATACTAGTAGATGGTGGAATAACCCAAATACGAGCAGCACTAGAAGCAATCGATGAATTAAAGAAAGATTATTTAAGTAAAAATAGTCAATTTGATGTAAGTGTACTAGATATACCAATATTTGGAATGGTAAAAGATGACAAACATTCAACCAGAGCTTTGATGAATACGGAAAGAGAAGAATTAAAAATATCAAATAATTTATTTAATTTAATAACCAATTTCCAAGATGCAGTGCACGATACAGCAATAGGATACCACAAGAAATTGCGTGATAAAGAAATGACAAAATCAGCATTAGATGACATAGCAGGAATAGGAGAAGTAAAGAAAAATGCACTATTAAAGAAATTTGGAAGCACCAAAAAAATTGCAGAAGCAGATGTGTCAGAAATAAGTAAAGTAAAAGGAATAAATGAAGAGTTAGCTAGAAAAATAAAAGAAGAGTTGCAAGGATAAGAGTGATATAATTTAATTTGAAAAGTTACAAAATCGAAAGAGTATTACTTTAAATTAAAAGTAAAATAAATGCTAAAACTGTCTAGTTAATGTGAGTTTATGAAATAAATTTGCAGATTATAAACAAAATAGTAGTAATTTTGTATGCGAAAGTATGAATATAATGTTCAATTCAGGAATATCTATATAATAGATGCTTTAAATCTTTTTAAAGCAAAAATAGAGTTTTGGAAAGAATGGGGGATTTTGTATGGAGTATGCAAAAGATATTATTTTAGAAGTTAAAGATGGACAGGTTGTAAGGAACAAAAAAGGAAATATTATAACAAGAATAGCAAAAGGAATATCAAATCATAAAATGATTACCACTATTGTAATGGCGACAATAAGCTTTATAGTTATTGATTTATTGTTAATATCAAGTTTTGTGAGTGTGTTAATGAAAATATAAAATGAAAAATTTATTACAATTCACAGCTCGCTCTAGAATGTCATAGCAATGTATATTTAAAATTTATGTTTCCGGCCCCCAACTGCGTACAAACTGTATAAATTTCGCCAATGCTCAATTCAACAGTTTGTAAACTTGTAGGTCCCCACCTTAAGCACTCCAACATAAATTTTAAATATACATTGCTATGACTATAAGAAGCCGTGAGTAGTAATAAAAAAATGTGAAACAAAATTAAAGAAAAAAACGAAAAATGTTTCACATTTTTTGGATTTTGTGTTATAATACAAATGTGAAACAAAATTAAGGAAAAAATCAAGAAATGTTTCACATTTAAAATTATACCAGAAGGGATATGGTAAAAGTGGAAGAAAAAATTGAAATAATGAATCTCCTTCAAAGTAAACAAATGATTGAAAATGAATTACAATCTCTTGCGTATGGTTCAGTTGAGATAAGAGAAAATAATTCAAAGCGATATATATATGTACATTATAGAGAGAATGGTGTGGCTTTAACTAAATATGTTGGTGAATATTCAGATGAATTATATAATTTAGTATTAAATAATAGCATTAAAGCAAAAGAATTAAAAAGACAAATAAGAGAAATATCAAAAAAGTTAAAACAATTAAATTATGTAGAAGAAGAAATTTCACCAAAAGTAGAGCAAAATATAGACTTTGCAAAAAGGCATTTAGTAGATACCATATATAAACAAGCTATATTAGAAGGAGTAGCAACTACATTTGCAGATACAGAAAGCATTATAGAAGGTGGAAAAGTAAATAATATGACCTCAGAAGACATATTAAAAGTAGTAAATCTAAAACATGCTTGGGAATTTATATTAAACAAAAACGTTATTTTAAGTCCTACTAATTTTGCTTTGTTATGCGAAATAAACAAACTGATAGAGGAAGGCTTTTATTATTCAGCTGGAAAAATAAGGAACGTACCTGTTACAATAGGAGGAACAAAATGGCAACCAAGTTTACCAATAGAAAGTGTAATAAAAGAAGAATTGGAAGAAATATTGAAAATGGACATTGATGAAGTAGATAAAGCTATCAATCTCTTGTTGTATGTTATGAAAAGACAAGTATTTATTGATGGAAATAAAAGAACATCAGTAATATTTAGCAATCATTATTTAATATCTAAAGGAAAAGGAATTATAGTAATTCCTGCAGAATTAACGGAAGAATTTAAAAACTTACTTATTTCATACTATGAAGAAAATAATGAAGAGCAAATTAAAGAGTTTTTAAAAGAAAAATGTTATATGAGTATATAAATTAGGAGTAGAAAAATGGATGTAGCAAATAATTGGAAAGATTATGAAATATTAGATATGGCAAATGGAGAAAAGCTAGAAAGATGGGGAAATGTGGTGCTAATAAGACCAGACCCACAAATTATATGGAAAAATAAATCGTTCCCAGAAAAATGGAATAAGGCAAATGCTAGATACAATAGAAGTTCAAGTGGTGGTGGCGCTTGGAAATACAATAGCAAAGTGCCAGAAAATTGGCAAATAAAGTATAAAGATTTAGTGTTTAATATAAAGCCAATGGGATTTAAACATACAGGATTATTTCCAGAGCAAGCTATAAATTGGGATTGGATGATTTCAAAAATACAAAATGCAAAACGAGAAATAAAAGTATTAAACCTATTTGCTTATACAGGAGGTGCAACTGTAGCTTGTAGCTATGCAGGTGCATCCGTTTGTCATGTGGATAGTTCAAAAGGAATGACTACTTGGGCAAAAGAAAACATAGTGTCATCAGGTTTAAAGGACAGACCAGTTCGATTTATAGTTGATGATGTAGTTAAATTTGTAAATAGAGAAATACGAAGAGGCAATAAATATGATGGAATAATAATGGATCCACCTTCTTATGGAAGAGGAACAAATGGAGAGGTGTGGAAATTTGAAGATAACATTTCAGATTTAGTAGAACTATGCTCAAAAGTATTATCAGACAAACCATTATTCTTTTTAATAAATTCATATACAACAGGAATTTCAAGTACTGTATTAGAAAACATCTTAAGATTGAATATAAAAAAAGATGGGAAATTTTCAAATGGAGAAATAGGAATTCCAATGACGAATTCAAAACTAATACTACCTTGTGGAATTTATGGAAAATGGGAGAGCAAGTGAGGAAAAAGTTGTTTAAATTTGTATATGTAAAAGGAACGAAGTGTTTTTTATTTTTGGTTTGAGTGCTTAAGGTGGGGACCGACAAGTTTACAAACTGTTAAACGAAACGATAGTGAAGTTTTTACAGTTTGTACGATGTTGGGGGCCGAAAACCAAAAATAAAAAACACTTCGTTCCTTTTATAAATAGGCAAATTCAAACGAGAAATGTGAACATTTTGTGAAAATTAAAAATAACTATTGACTTTTAATAAAAAAGGGTATATATTTTTAGCAGTCTTAAATAAAGACTGCTAAAAACGTTAATAGACTACGAAATATAAATCATATATTTATATTTTGTACATATTAATATATAGAATAAATGGTAGAAATATTTTAAGGAGGTAGATAAAAATGTTAAAACCATTAGCAGACAGAGTAGTTATTAAAATGTTAGAAAGTGAAGAAACAACTAAGAGTGGAATTATCTTAGCACCAAATGCAAAAGAAAAACCACAAATAGCAGAGGTAGTAGAAGTTGGACCAGGTAGAGAAATCGACGGAAAACTAGAAAAAATGCTAGTTAAAAAAGGAGACAAAGTTGTAGTAAACAAATATTCAGGAACAGAAGTAAAATATGAAGGTGAAGACTACACAATAGTTAGACAAGAGGATATTTTAGCAATAGCAGAATAAAAAATAGTAAAGATTTTATTATACTAATTGGAATTGGTAAAACAATTAGGATGAGTTCAAATCAACTGAATAACATAATGAAGAACAATAGATTTTAAAGGCAGTTGATATTGAAAAAATGCAATTAAAAATTTTGCGATAAAAGACATAAAAGAGAGGACAACGGAAATAAATTAAAAAATTTTAGGAGGTAATGTAAAATGGCAAAAGATATTAAATTTGGAGAGGATGCAAGAAAAAGCCTATTAAACGGTGTTAATAAATTAGCAGATACAGTAAGAGTTACAATGGGACCAAAAGGAAGAAACGTAGTTCTAGATAAAAAATTTGGAGCACCACTTATTACAAACGATGGTGTTACAATAGCAAAAGAAATCGAATTAGATGACCCTTTTGAAAATATGGGAGCTCAAATAGTAAAAGAAGTATCTATAAAAACAAACGATGTAGCAGGTGATGGTACAACAACAGCTATGGTTCTTGCTCAAAGTATGGTAAAAGAAGGAGTAAAGAACGTTGCAGCTGGTGGAGATCCAATGGCAATTAAAAGAGGTATGGACAAAGCAGTAAACTCAGCAGTAGAAGAGCTTAAAAAAGTAAGTTCACCTGTAAATGGCAAAGAAGATATTGCAAGAGTTGCAAGTATATCAGCTAACAACACAGAAGTTGGAGAACTAATTTCAGAAGCAATGGAAAAAGTTTCAAAAGATGGTGTTATAACAATTGAAGAATCTAAAACATCTCAAACAGAATTAAATGTTGTTGAAGGTATGCAATTCGACAAAGGATATGTATCACCATACATGGTAACAGATACAGAAAAAATGGAAGCAATAGTTGATAATCCATATATTTTAATTACAGATAAGAAAATAAGCAATATTCAAGAAATATTACCATTACTAGAAACATTAATGCAAAATTCAGGAAAACTAGTAATAATTTGTGATGATATAGAAGGAGAAGCTTTATCTACTTTAATTTTAAACAAACTAAGAGGTGTATTAAATGTAGTAGCAGTTAAAGCTCCAGGATATGGCGACAAGAGAAAAAATATGTTACAAGATATAGCTATTCTTACAGGTGGAGAAGTTATTTCTTCAGACTTAGGAATGGAACTAAAAGATACTACAGTAGAGCAATTAGGTAGAGCAAGACAAATAAAAGTACAAAAAGAAAATACAATAATTGTTGATGGTATGGGAGACAAAGCACAAATTTCTGCAAGAGTAAATCAAATAAAAGCACAAATTGCAGAAGAAAAGAGCGAATTCGAAAAAGAAAACTTACAAGAGAGGTTAGCAAAAATAGCAGGTGGAGTTGCAGTAATTGGTGTTGGTGCAGCTACAGAAGTTGAAATGAAAGATAGAAAATTAAGAATAGAAGATGCTTTATCTGCAACAAAAGCAGCTGTTGAAGAAGGTATAGTTGCAGGTGGTGGTACAGCATTTGTAAACATCATACCAGAAGTTGCTAAAGAAGTAGAAAAACTACAAGGAGACGAAAAAATTGGTGGTAAAATAATCCTAAGAGCATTGGAAGAGCCAGCAAGACAAATAGCTACAAATGCAGGATTAGAGCCAGCAGTTATAATAGAAAAAGTAAAAAATAGCGAAAAAGGTGTAGGATTTGATGCAGCTAAAGAAGAATACGTAGATATGAAAAAAGCAGGAATTGTAGACCCAACTAAAGTTTCAAGAAGTGCACTTCAAAATGCAGTATCAATCGCATCAATGATACTTACAACAGAAAGTTTAGTAACAGACAAAAAAGAGCCAAAAGAATGTGGCTGTGGAGGCCATAATGACGAAGCCGGAATGAACGGAATGTATTAAAATTTACAAAAGGGGACGGGCTTGTTTTGCAAATTTACAAAGTAGGCTCGCCACTTAGATAATGATTTTTTAATAAAATAATATAGTACAACCCTAGGTAAATATATATTACCTAGGGTTAAAGTTTAAATTTTTACCAAAAACATTATTTTGGAACACGAGAAAGTCACCTTTTTTATTAATTTCTATTGAAAATTATGTAAATTTACTATATAATATAATTTATGCAGACTTTTAATTATGTCAGCAAACCGTATTTTTACAAAAGCCATTTGCAATTGATTAGAACAGGAGGAAAATAAAATGGCAACACTTGTACAATTTGAAAAAGCTAATAGTGACGGAAGTAAGTATTTCTTAGTAGTAGGAGACGAGTCTTTTCGCTATATTAAGGTCAAGTCGTATTCTTACGGTTGGGCCAATGTTATTCCTCTACCTGCAGAGTACATTAATGACTTTGCTGAAATTATAGAGGGATGTTTTGAAAGGACCTCAAATTTTCACAAAGAACTGAACAAAGCTTATGGGAAGAATAGCTCTTTTAAAGGCATCGAATTTAAGTTCAACGATGTTTTTATTAGAGTAACAAAGAAAAATTCTAGTAAGGAAGAAATTATTAAGATGTACAGAGAAGGAGCAAAAAGTAAAAATAAAAGTGCAGATTAAAATACGGTAGAAGAGAAATTGTTGTTCAATTTCTCTATGCAAAAAAGTCTAAGTGCTAAATAGTGCTTAAAACAGGAGATTCTATTTAAATTCTCAAACCAATAAGATGGTTTTGCTTTCGCAGAACTGTCTTATTGGTTTTTATTCGCAGTAATAACGAATAAAAAAGAATAAAAGGAAAGACATAGCAAAAACAAGAAAAAAGAGCTATGTTTTTTCTTTTAA
>CALXWT010000014.1 GCA_944392445.1 uncultured Clostridia bacterium | reverse complement strand
GGCACTACTAAACAAAATACAGCAATTAAATATAGCAAAATTCCAACAAACTTATTTTCCTTATATTCAAAATACCCGCTAATTGCAGTTTCTAAAAAAGCATAAATGCAAGTAAAGAAAATTACAATGTTCATAAAACCAATCCTCCTATCGCACTAGTGTATATTCTAATTATTCATCATTTCCTCCATCAGTAGAAGTTAGTAAATAACTTGAACGTAAATTTATATCAAGTTCTACATCAAAATATGCACCTTTATAGTGATGTATCCAATTATAATTTTCCCACTCTTGGTTTGTGGAGAAATATTTAGAAGCATATAATCCAAAACTATCAATGTCAGCATCAAATTCTTTAGAAGTTTTATATAAATAGTTCATTATATTTTCCTTTAAATATGTTTCAGCAGAAGTTTCAATTTTATTAACTAAATCTTCATCTAATAGGTTAATGTTTTTGTTCATAGATTGCATTTTTGCGGTGACTTTAATCTTAGAAGTTATATATGGTGTATTATTAACTAAATATACAGAATTTTTTGTGTCATTACCCAACTCAATGTATAAATCTATGAAATCCAATTCTTCAATAGGACTTGGAACTCGTATTTGAGCATTCTTTAATTTGTTAGATATTATAAGATGACAAATAGATTCAAAACCATTTAATTCACCAACTAGTTTGTCGTCATTAAAAACTGCAAGTCCCATAGTTTCTACACCATCGTTTTTGGGAGATATAGGAGTTTGACCAGCCGTATAATGAGAAGTAACTTCAGAAGAGGCTAAGTCTTGAGTTTGGGTAGCTTCTGAATTTATAGAACCAAGTATGGCTACCGGACTAGAAAAATTATTACTAATTGCTGATAAAAATTCATTACAAGTTATACTCTCTGTGTAGCCGGTATATTCACTAGAGGTAGGAGCAATTTCATAATATCTTGCAGAAACTTTGTCTAGAAGAGGAGCGGAATACTCTAGATACGATTTTGCATCACATTTACTTATTATTATATTAGAAGTAGTTCTAAATTGTATTTCATTCGTAAGAGTATATAATACTTCACTAACCCCTTGTGTTGCAAATTCTTCTGAAATAACAAGTACTTTACAATGTGACAAATTTATTTCTTTACCTAGGTAACTGTTAAACAAAGCTATACCAGTATTTATAGAAGAACACTCAACAGATTCTACAACCACAGATGTAGACTGAGAAGAACTGCCAGATGATTCGCCACCATTCGGCAAAGAAATTTGAAGGCTAAGTAATAAATTTTCATTAGTGCCAACATCAATGCCAATAGCAACAACATAAGCAAGATTGTCTATACCACGTATACCATAATAACTTGTAGTTGCAACTAGTATTAGCAAAGTTAGTATAAAAATTGCAAATGCTTTACGTACCTTATAATTCATAAGAACCTCCTTTTTTAGCTTATTTGAGTCTTATTGCCCTGGTGTTAAATACTACAAAAAAAGTAAAAACACTATTCTTTGTAGTTAATATTTTGTTTTTTCTCTAACATCCTTTTTTTAATATTTGCACCTATTAGCACTAAAGTAAATATTCCAAAAACAAGCACCAGAGTGCCATATTTATAAAAAGCATTTGCTACCTTTTCTAATGTAAAAACATTATCTATTAGCAAAGAGAGAGTAAAAATAATGGTACAAACAGCTACAGACAGAGTTTTAACTTCTTTCATATTTGTCATTTTCTTAAATATATTTAAAATAAACATTACAGCTATACTTAAAAATGACATAAGACTTAAAGTCCAAATAAATATAAATATAATTTCCGGTCTTTCTAAAAAACTGCTAAGTTTGCTATTGATAATTATAAAATAAAGTGGCGATATTCTAACAACAGAATATATATCAGAAAAAGCAAAAACTAATGCCATTATTGATAAAATTAAAAATATGCCACATATTAAAGTAGAAGAATACGCTATTTTCGGCATATCTTCTTTTTTATTTAGTAATGGAGAAATGAAAAACAAGAAGAATAATCCATTAAATGCAAATATGTTACTTGCTCCAGTTAAGAATATGGTCGATGCTCCATCTGCTAAAATAGGAAGAGAACGTTCTACCCTAAGCAAATCTGCAACAAATATAAAGGTAAATAATATGCTGAATAGAGCAATAGGAACAATTATAGTATTAGTTTTTATAATGGACTTTTTCCCCATTAAATTTGCAACAACTACGACAAACAAAAAAAGGAAAACTATAAATGAAATAGGGTAGTCATTAAAATATGCTAAAAATAAATTTTTAGAAAACATTCTAGTTAAAAAAGAAGATTCTATAAGCAAATAGATTATGCAAAGAATTCCAATTAAAACTTGTAAGAATTTTCCTCCTAAGTATTCAGATATATCAATTATGTCTAAACCGGCAAAATTTTTTAAAAGTTTTACAATTAACAATACAAAAATAAGTACAAGTGCTAAAATATATATACAATTTAATATAGAAGCATTTTTTGAATTATCTAATATCATTTGTGGCAAATTTAAAACAAGATGATTTATGAATAAAACCACAATTAAACAAATCGCTTCAAAATTTCCAAGTTTATTGTAATTCATTAGGACCTCCACTTCATACTAATATGTTCTTGCTTATCTTTTTTCTTAGTGTCAAGAAAATCTTCTCTTTTCTCCCTTTTCCAAATTGGTTTATTGAATAACCCACTAGAAAGATGCCATTTAGATGGAATATATGGCTCCAAATACGATACTCCAAAAGATTGAACCTTGGTTGCAATAAGAATATGAATAAACGAAGCAAAAGCAATGCCAAGTAAACCAGCAAGGTAGCCAAAAATAATGTACACAAAACGCCATATTCTACAGTGAAATGCAAGGTAGTAGTCTGGAATAGCAAAAGAAGTAATACCAGTTATTGCAACAATTATTATTAAAATAGGACTAACAATACCAGCTTCAACGGCAGATTGGCCAATAATTAAAGCACCAATTATACCTATAGTAGGGCCAATTGGACTTGGAACTCTTAAACCGGCTTCACGAATAAGTTCGAAAGATAGTTCCATAATAATTATCTCGAAAATAATTGAAAAAGGAACTGATGCACGAGAAGCCACTATAGCAAATAATAATTCTGTAGGAATAAATTCTAGATGAAAACTAGTTATAGCCACATAAATTCCTGGCAAAAGTAAAGTTATTAAAAAAGATGCAATTCTTATAATTTTTAACAAATTTGCAAATTGAAATTTAATATTATTATCTTCCGAAGACTCTAAAAAATCTACAAATACGGCTGGCACAATTAAAGCATATGGACTGCCGTTTACAAGTACAATAACTCTACCTTCTAATAAATAAGTTGAAGTCTTGTCAGGTCTTTCTGTAGAAATAATTTGAGGTAAGCTATATTTTGTGTTATCTTCTAAAAGTTGTTCTAACTGACCAGAAGAAACCAAATAATCGATATCAATATTGTTAAGTCTATACTTTACTTCAGCAACAAGGTCATCGTTTGCAATATTTTGCATATAGCAAACAGAACAAACAGTCTTACTAACTGTTCCAACTCGAATATTTTCCATAATTAAATTTTCATTGTTAATAATTCTTCTAATAAGTGAAGTATTAGTACGAAGATTTTCAACAAAAGCTTCTTGTGGACCTCTAAGGACTACTTCATTTTCTGGTTTATTGATGGCTCTTGTTTTAAATCCCTTAACGTCAATGTCAAAGGCAATATCTAAAGTATCAATAAAAAGAGCACAGTTTCCCGAATTAACACTAGAAAAAATTTCTTTAAACTCTTTTTGTTGTTTTATGTTATTCTGAGGAAGCAAGCAATTTAAAATATATTCTTTAATATTAAACTTTTTGACTTTTCTTACAGTAATATTGTTTGTTACAGCCTCGGAAACAACCTGATTTTGATTTCCATCAAAAGAATTTGCATTATTTTTAAGCATTAAAGGTTTTAGAACATAATTATTAACTAAATCCATATCTGTCATGCCATCTATAAAAAGTAAAAAGGCTCTATACTGCTTATTTCTTGCAGTTAAAAGAAATTCGCGAAGAACAATATCACTATTTATTAAAAGATTGTATTTAACTTTTATATATTCAATATTCACATCTATACTAGGAAAAATTTCTTTAATATCACTAAATTCATCAGATATTATGTTGGAGGCATTAGTAGTGTTTCTATTAGAAAAATTACTGTTTGATTGTGCGGTACTACTTTTATTAGTTTCTAAACTACTAGACGAATCATCATTTGCAGGAAGAGAAAAGTCGTGAGAGGGCTCTTCTATAGGAAAAAATATTTTCTTAAATGTATTTACTATTTTCATAAAAAACATGTATCCTTTCTTGCCCTGTTTAGTATAAAAGGGCACAAATCTTTTCTCTAAAAAATAAAATTATTTAGTATATATTTTCCCAAAAAAAAGAAAATATGTATAAAAATAAAAAAATGTAGTATTTTTAAAAACTTTATGATATACTAAATTTGTAATTAAATATGAATTTAAATTGTTTAAAAATATATAATGGAGGAGTTTAATTTATGAAAAGAGTTAATGTTATTATCTTTATAGTAATTATTTTAGTGATTGTAGCAATATTTGGATATGCATTATGGGATGCAAATAAAAGCTTAAATGAACTTGGTAGCACAAATACGGAAATAGTTCAAGAAGAAAATAAAATAACAAATGAGTCAAATTCTAATACTACTAACGAAAATGAAATTGCTACAAACCAAACACAAATAAATCCTACTACAACAGATACAAGTGAAGGAACAACAATAGACTATGTAGGAAATTGGTTTATTAGCGAAGAGGCATATCGTAATAGCGAGCATATAGACGAGATAATGGATAGACGAGAGGATAATGAAATAACAGACGAAGAGTTTGAAAGTCAAATGCAATCTGAAATAAATACAAATATTGTGGAACTAGATGTAGAAAGATATTTTCAAAATACTATAAAATTTGATTTTACAGTAATAAGCCCAGCACCAACACAAAGAGAAGGACATTTAGATGACATAGAAGTAACATTAGAGGGAAATACAGGAACATTTACGTACACAGATAACTGGGGAACAAGCGGAAATGGAACAATAACACTTAATGATGATAATAGCATAACGTTAAGATTAGAAACAACTAGTGCAGCACAAGGTGCACTATGGGGAGTAGAAGGAATATATACATTTTCGTATAAAAGAGTAGATTAGTGTTATAAGAAAATAGGTCTAATCTTTACATTGTTCTAGTTAGGTTAGAGTAGGCTTCTAAAAAAAGTATGAAAATATGGAATGGAGAGTACTTTGAGTTAGAAATTCTTAAATAATTTTATGGAAAGAGTTCATCTCTGATGGAAGGGTGCCATAAAATTATTTTAGAATTTCTACAAAAAAGTAGCTGGACCGACATATTTGAAATACTTTTTTTAGAAGCCTACTCTAACCTGAAATAAAATATAAATTTAAACTCATTTTCTAATTGTTATAATATAATGCAAATCAATCCGCCACTGCCCTCATTTACAATTCTTTCTAGGGTTTCTTGTAATTTTGCTTGTGCATCTACCGGCATCTTAGCAAGTTTAGTTTGTAAGCCCTCGTTTACAAGCTCATGCAAGCTTCTACCAAAAATATTAGATTCCCAAATTTTCGTAGGGTCATCTTCAAAGTTAGAAAGCAGATAATTTACTAATTCCTCAGACTGTTTTTCACTACCTACTATAGGTGATACTTCTGTTTCTATTTCGGCCTTAATTAAGTGAATTGATGGGGCACGTGCACGTAATTTTACACCAAACCTTGAGCCTTGTTTAATTATTTCAGGTTCATCAAGTATTAGTTCATCTATCGATGGAGTTACAATTCCATAGCCTGTTGCTTTTACTTCTTCTAAAGCATTTGCTATCTTGTCATATTCTTTCTTAGTCTCTGCCAGAGTGGTAATTGTAGAGAATAAATCTCCCTCATTACTAATTTCAACCCCAGAAATTTCGGTAAGTATTTTATAAAATAATTCGTCATATAAATTTACAGTAATATTTATAGAACCTTCACCAAGTTTAATTTCACTAATGTTTGTATTATTAATTATTT
Source organism: uncultured Clostridia bacterium (assembly GCA_944392445.1). Classification (GTDB taxonomy): domain Bacteria; phylum Bacillota; class Clostridia; order TANB77; family CAG-508; genus CALXVA01. The sequence continues at coordinate 30,113 of CALXWT010000014.1, read as the reverse complement.
TAGTATTTTGAAGTTTGGCTATTCCAGTATCTACTTGTTTAAGAATACGAATATCAGAAAAAGCATCTTTTATTTCAGAATATAATTCTTCTTTTAACCAATGCGAATCCGATAATCCATCTACCCACTTTGGAAAGTTAATATTCATTTTTTCTATAGGAAATTCGTAAAGTATTTTTCCAAAAATGTCATTTATATCTTCCAAATCAAGTCGTGAACAATCTGTAGGAATAACCGAAGTTTGATACTTTTCTTCTAAGTCTTTAGCAAGGTTTTTAGTATAATCAGAAAATGGGTCATCTGAGTTTAACACTATAACAAATGGCTTGTTTAATGCTTTTAACTCTTTTACAACTCTTTCTTCAGCTTGAACATAATCCTCTCTTGGAATATCGGTAATACTGCCATCTGTTGTGACCAAAATACCAATAGTAGAATGTTCTTCAATAACCTTTTTAGTTCCAATTTCGGCAGCTTGCTCAAAAGGAATTTCATCATCAAACCATGGAGTTTTAACCATTCTAGGCATATCGTCTTCTAAGTAGCCTATGGCATTATTTACTAAATAACCAACACAGTCTACTAAACGAGTTTTTAGTTTTAAGTTATTTCCAATAGTTATTTCCACAGCTTCATTTGGAACAAATTTTGGCTCTGTGGTCATAATTGTTCTGCCACCTGCACTTTGAGGAAGCTCATCTCTTGCACGTTCCCTTTTATACTCATTATCAATATTAGGAATTACCAGTAAATCCATAAAGCGCTTAATAAATGTAGATTTACCAGTTCTTACAGGACCAACTACTCCAACATAAATATCTCCTTGGGTACGATTTGCTATATCTTGATATAATTTTAAATTCTCCTCCATTAAATATATAACCTCCTTAAAAATGTTTGTACTAAACTTTATTTAATGTATATTAATAGAATTCGAAGTTATGACTAAAAAATAAAAATTTGCAAAAAAAATGTTAATGTGATAAAATGATAACGTTCCTAAAAAAGGAACATAAAATATATTAAATAAACTTTATAAAATAACACAACCTAAGTCTTAAGGAGGAATGAAATTAAAATATGGAAAATAACATTATGGCGATTGTAATGGCAGCAGGTAAAGGCACTAGAATGAAATCGAAAAAGTCTAAATTAGTACAAAAGATTTTTGGAAAGGAAGTTGTAAAAAGAGCAGTTGAAAATGCAAAAAATGCAGGTGTAAATGACATTGTAGCAGTTGTAGGATATCAAAAAGAAGAAGTTATGGCAGTTTTAGGAGACACCGTAAAATACGCATTTCAAGAAGATATGATGGGTACAGGTCATGCTGTACTAATGGCAAAAGAATATTTACAAGGTAAGAAAGGCAAAGTTTTAGTATTAAATGGTGATGTACCTTTAATAAGACCAGAAACTTTAAATAAACTAATAGAAAAAAGTATAGAGAATAAAGAATATGCAACATTGCTAACAGCTATTTATGATAATCCAAAAGGCTATGGAAGAATAATTAGGGACGAAGGAGGCAATGTTTTAGCAATAGTAGAAGAAAAAGATACTACAGACGAGCAAAAAGAAATAAAAGAAATAAATGCAGGAATATATTGTTTTGATATAGAAGAATTACTATCAGCATTAGATGAAATTAAGCCTAATAATGCACAAGGAGAATATTATATAACAGATGTAATAGGAATTATGAATAAAAAAGGTCTTAAAACTGGTGCAGTTGTAGTAGAAGACAATACAGAAATACTTGGTATAAATGATAGAATTCAACTAGAAATGCTTACAAAAGTATTGCAAATGAGAATAAATACAGAGCACATGAAAAATGGTGTAACAATAGAGGATGTAAATACTACATATATTTATGATGATGTAAAAATAGGAATGGACACTGTAATACATCCAAATACAACAATAAAATCAGATGTGGAAATTGGAGAAGATTGTGAAATTGGACCAAATGCATACATTAGAGAGGGTTGCAAGTTAGCAAATAATGTTAAAATAGGTAACTTTGTAGAAATTAAAAAGGCAATTATAGGAGAAGGCACAAAAGTTCCACACTTCATTTACCTAGGAGATTGTGAAGTTGGAGAAAAATGTAATATCGGTTGTGGAACAATAACTTGTAATTATGATGGATTTCATAAAAGTAAAACAATAATTGGAAATCATTCATTTATTGGTTCAAACTCAAACCTAGTTGCACCGGTAAATATAGGTAATGAAACTTTTATTGCAGCGGGTTCTACAATAACAGATGATGTTCCAGACTATGCTTTAGCAATAGCAAGACAGAGACAAACAAACAAAGAAGATTGGAATAAAAAATAAGGAAATTTCTCAAAATTTCCCTTGCACTTTACGTAAAAATGTGATAATATATTTTTATTGAAATTCAAATACAAAGATAAAGGACACGGTAAATATAATTACATTTTACAGAGAGCCAAGAAAGCTGAGAATTGGTAAATAAGGATATATTTATTATCACCTTTTAGTAGCTTATTTGAAAAAGTATAAAGCATTTTTCATAAAAGTGCAAAAAACTTTAGTAAATTAAGCCGTAAATCTGCGTTAAAGATAATGAGTGAGAAGAATAAAATTTATATATATTCTTTTAAAATAGGTGGTACCACGGAAATTAAAGCTATTTCGTCCTAGTTAGAACGAAGTAGCTTTTTTATACGCGTTGAAAAATAATTACAATTTTAGCGTTGTCAAACTTCATTTGAAATTTAATCAACGTACAAAAAGTACGCCTCATAAATTTCAAATTCGTTTTCCTAGCTAAAATTTAATTCTTTTCCAACATTAGAATAGAATTGTATTTAACAAGGGGGCATAAAAAATGAGTGAAGAAAAAATGGATTATGGAAAAACTTTAAACTTACCAAGTACAGACTTTCCAATGAGAGCCAGTCTGCCAGAAAGAGAGCCACAAATTCAAAAAGAGATTTTTGAAAACGATTTGTATGAAAAAATATTAAAGAAAAACGAGGGACATGAAAGTTTTGTTTTACATGATGGACCTCCTTATGCTAACGGCGAAATTCATGCTGGACATGCTTTAAATAAAATATTAAAAGATACTATAGTTAGGTATAAATCTTTAAGAGGATACTATTCTCCATACATACCAGGTTACGATACGCATGGTATGCCAACAGAGAAAAAAGCTATAGAAAAATTAGGACTAGATAGAAGTAAAATACCAGTAACAAAATTTAGAGATACTTGTAAAGAATTTACAAGCAATTACAAAGATGTTCAAACTGAGGGCTTTAAAAGACTTGGTGTATTGGGTGATTGGGAACATCCTTATATAACTTACGATCCAAAAATGGAAGCAAGACAAATTGGCGTATTTGGAGATATGTATAAAAAAGGATATATATATAAAGGATTAAAGCCTGTATATTGGTGTACAGACTGCGAAACTGCATTAGCAGAAGCAGAAATAGAGTATAAAGATGTAACGGGTTCATCAATATATGTAAAATTCCCAGTAAAGGATTCAAGAGGAAAATTTGATAGCAAAAATACTTTTATAGTTATATGGACTACTACACCTTGGACACTTCCAGGAAACCTTGCTATATCTCTTGGAGCAGATTTTGACTATAGCATAGTAGAGGTTAAAGAGAGCGAAAATACTAATTTCGTAAAAGGAAACACAGCAGAAAGATACATTATAGCTTCTGACCTTGTAGAAAAAGTAATGAAAATTGCAGAAATAACAGATTATAAAGAAGTACAAAAATTAAAAGGAAAAGAGCTAGAGGGTGTACTTTGCAAGCATCCATTTTTAGATAGAGACTCTATAGTAATAATGGGTAGTGAAGATACTGTAGATGTACAATTAACAGAAGGTACAGGTGCTGTACATACTGCTCCTGGCTATGGTAAAGAGGACTATTTAGCAGGACAAAAGAACAATTTAGGAATAGTAGTTACAGTAGATGCAAAAGGACATCAAACAGAAGGTGCAGGTCCATTTGCAGGCATGTATTATGCTAAATCTAATAAAGAAATAACAAACTGGCTTGCTGAAAATGGATATTTACTAAAAGAAACACAAATAAGTCACTCATATCCACATTGTTGGAGATGTAAAAAGCCAGTTATATATAGAGCAACACCTCAATGGTTTGCATCAGTAGATGGTTTTAGAGAAGAAGTTTTAAAAGCAATAAAAACTGTTAAATGGCATCCAACTTGGGGAGAAGACAGAATGTCAGAAATGATAAAAGGCAGAAACGACTGGTGCATTTCTAGACAACGTACTTGGGGAGTTCCACTTCCTATATTCTATTGCAGAGATTGCGAGGAGCCTTATGTTACAGAGGAGTCTATAAAGAAAATTCAAAATATATTTAGAGAAAAAGGTTCAAATGCATGGTATGATATGACAGAAGAGGAACTAATGCCAGAAGGTTCAAAATGCGAAAAATGTGGATGCACACATTTCAAAAAAGAAACATACATCATGGATGTATGGTTTGATTCAGGTTCTACACATCAAAGCGTTTTAGTTGAACGTGGACTTCCATATCCAGCAGACTTATACTTAGAGGGAAATGACCAATATAGAGGATGGTTCCAATCATCACTATTAACAAGTGTTGCAACAAATGGAATAGCACCATACAAAGAAGTATTAAGTTGTGGATTTGTAGTAGATGGTCAAGGTAGAAAAATGTCTAAAAGCTTAGGAAATGGTATTTCTCCAATAGATGTATGTAACAAATATGGAGCAGATATACTAAGATTATGGGTGCTTTCAGCAGATTACACAATGGACGTAAGCATTTCGGACGATATACTAAAAGGAATTTCTGATGTTTATAGAAAAATAAGAAATACAGCAAGATATATAATAGGAAATACAAGTGATTATAATCCAGATGAACCAGTTAAATATGAAGATTTACTAGAAATAGATAAATGGGCACTAACAAGATTAAATAAACTAGTAAAGGATTGCTTAAAGGATTATGATGAATATAATTTCTCAGGTTGCTATCATGATATAAATCAATTCTGTGTAGTAGATATGAGTAGCTTCTATTTAGACATAATTAAAGATAGATTATATACATCTAAAAAGGATTCTGTAGAAAGAAGAGCAGCTCAAACAACAATGTACATAATATTAGATAGTTTAGTAAAAATCTTAGCCCCAATGATTTCATTTACTGCAGAAGAAATTTGGAAAGCAATGAAGCATACAAAGGCTGAAACAGTAGAAAGTGTAATGCTTACAAATTATCCAGAAACAAATGCTATGTATGATAACGAGGAATTAACGGAAAAATGGAACAAAATAATTAAATTAAAAGATATAGTAGCAAAAGAATTAGAAAATGCTAGAGCAGAAAAGAAAATTGGAAATTCTTTAAATGCAAAAATCACAATATATGCCGAAGGTGAACAATACAAATTTATAAAAGAAAATCTAGAGTTATTACAAACAGTATTTATTGTTTCTGCATTAGAGGTTGAAGAAAATGCAAGAAAAGATGAAGTAAAACTTGGAGTTAAAGTAGAACAAGCACCAGGAGAAAAATGTGAAAGATGCTGGATGTACTCAGAAACAGTTGGACAAGATAAAGAACATCCTACAATTTGCCATAGATGTAGTGAAAATTTAAAATAAATAATAATTTAAAATTCTCACAATGAAAGGATTGTAATGGAAACTAAAGGAAAAATAAATGTAAAAACTATAATATATATTTTGATTTTAGTTATTATCATTCTATTTGGCAGATATGTATATTGCAAATATAACTATTATGATTATATAAAAGGAGTTCGTGAAGTGGGAAAAACCTCCTTCACGAGAGACTCTAATATAGTGTATTCAAATATGGATAGTTATAAAATTGAAAATAAAGATTTTAACGATGCCATGTTTTGCAAAGAAATATCTGTTTTACCTAATACTGCATATAGAGTAAGTTGTATGGTAAAAACAGAAGAGGTAGAAAATCAGGATGGAAAAATTACTGGTGGAGCGCAAATATCAATAAACAACACTACAGAATGTTCTAGACCAGTAACTGGAACCACCGATTGGACAGAAATTACTTTTATGTTTAATTCTAATAATAGGACAAGTGTAGAACTTGGATTTAGACTTGGTGGATATGAAGAACTTAGTAAAGGAACAGCATGGTTTTCAGATTTTAAAGTAGAAGAGGGAACAATAGACTCTGATACAAATTGGCATGTAGCTTGCTTTATGATAGATAATATAACTACCACACTTACCGAGGGAGAAAAAGCAGGTGACAGTGTAAATTTGAAAGTGTCAAGTGAAGATATAGCAACAATAAGAAGAAATTTAAGTAGATTAGAAGATTCTATAGTAGAAATTAGTGGGAAACAAATGAGTATGACTTGTGACTTTATAGAAATAAAAGAACCGTTAACGACTTTATCCTATGATGAGGAAAATAAATACTATGCAGGTCAAAAAGATGTGTATCCGCTTATAGATAAATATATTATGGCAGAAGAATATGACTATATTTATGTAGCAGTTAGACTTGGAGACTTAAGCAAAAGTAATGAAACACTAGTAAATGATTGGATAGGACTAGGTTCTATGGAATACGATCAAATAGGATTTTCTAATATACGATTACCAGATGATAGAAATAGCAGAATATATCAATATTCAAGTTACAATTTATTTCCGGAAGAAGTATTTGTCCATGAGTTTTTACATACCTTAGAAAGAAATGAAAAGGAAAATGGAAACAATATAGCAGAACTTCACAGTTATGCAGAATATGGATATGCACAAAATATTTCTAACGGACTATTAAGATGGTATGAAGATTACATGCAAAACACTATTGATAACGGGGAAAATAAAGGACTTACCGAATTTGCATACAAATCCAAACCTATACATAATAGTAATTTCAACTATCCTATAGAATTATACTATTTGGATGAACCACATAGTATAGTAGAAGAAATTAGGAGCATAATTAGTAGGATTAGTGATTTGTTTGCAAGTATTCGATAAAGTTTGTATAGATTATTGTATTTATAAGACTATGAATTAATAATTACAAAAAAGGAGAAAAAGCAATGCAAGTGTCAGATTTTAATTATGATTTACCAGAAGAACTAATTGCACAGGTGCCAATTAAGCAAAGAGACGAATCTAGGCTTATGGTATTAGATAGACAAAAACAAACAATAGAGCATAAAGTATTTAAAGATATAATAGATTATTTAGAGCCAGGTGATTGTCTAGTAAGGAATAATACCAAAGTTATACCAGCGCGAATTTATGGAAAAAAAGAAACTGGTGCTAATGTAGAATTTCTATTGCTAAACAATATAGAGGGTGATATATGGGAATGTATAGTAAGACCAGGAAACAAACTTCATGTAGGTGTAAAAGTAATATTTGGAGATGGAGTGCTTAAAGCGGAAATTTTAGACACTATGCCAGGTGGAACTAGAAAAGTAAAATTCTATTATGATGGTATTTTTAATGAAATACTTGATAAAATAGGACTTATGCCATTACCACCATATATACATGAAGAGTTAAACGATAGGGATAGATACCAAACAGTATATGCAAAATATGATGGCTCTGCAGCAGCTCCAACAGCAGGATTACACTTTACTCCAGAACTATTGGAGAAGATTGAGGCAAAAGGAGTAAAAATAGCAAATGTAACTTTACATGTAGGAATTGGTACATTTAGACCTGTGAAGGAAGAAAAAGTAGAAGACCACGAGATGCATTCGGAACATTTTTACATAAAAGAAGAAGATGTGGAAAAAATAAATGATACTAAAAAAGCAGGAAAAAGAGTAATTGCAGTAGGAACAACTTCATGTAGGGTACTAGAAACTATTGCAGACGAAAATGGATTAGTAAAAGAAACAGAGGGAGACACACAAATTTTTATTTATCCTGGATATAAGTTCAAATGCTTAGATGGGTTAATTACAAACTTCCACTTACCTCAATCCACATTATTGATGTTAGTATCTGCATTAGCAGGAAGAGAGTTTATACTTAAGGCATATAATGAAGCAGTAGAGCAGAAATATAGGTTTTTCAGCTTTGGAGATGCAATGTTTATAAAATAGGAAATTTCAGCAAAAGGGGACGGGCTTGTTTTGCTGAAAAAGTATTACTTTAGACTACATAGTAAGTATATTTTTTTAATTTAGTCTTCGGCCCCCAACATCGTACAAACTGTACAAACTTCACTAACGTTTAGTTTAACAGTTTGTAGACTTGTTGGTCCCCACCTTAAGCACTACGACTAAATTAAAAAAATATACTTACTAAAAAGATAAATAAATTTCAGCAAAACAAGCCCGTCCCCTTTTGCTGAAAAGTTAACATAAAGGAGGGAAAGATGAAACTAGCAGTAACTTACGAACTATTACATGTAGATAAAAATTCAGGAGCAAGAAGAGGAATAGTGCATACACCTCATGGAGATATACAGACTCCAGTGTTTATGCCAGTTGGTACACAAGCAACAGTAAAATCGATGACCCCAGAAGAACTAAAAGAAATAGGAGCACAAATAATTTTATCAAATACATATCATTTATATTTAAGACCAGGACAAAATATTGTAAAAGAAGCGGGCGGACTTCATAAATTTATGAACTGGGATAAACCAATACTTACTGATAGTGGAGGGTTTCAAGTGTTTAGCCTTGGACCATTGAGAACTATAACAGAAGAGGGAGTAGAATTTAAGTCCCATTTAGATGGAAGTAAACATTTCTTCTCACCAGAAAGTGTTATGAAAACCGAAGAAGATTTAGGAGCGGACATAATAATGGCCTTTGACGAATGTGTGGAATATCCTGCAAGCTATGAATATACAAAGCAATCAATGGAAAGAACTACAAGATGGGCAAAACGTTGCAAAGAAGCTCACGTTACCGAGAATCAAGCTCTTTTTGGAATTATCCAAGGAGGTTTTTACGAGGACTTAAGAACTCAAAGCGCAAAAGACCTAGTAGAGTTAGATTTACCAGGCTATGCAATAGGTGGAATTAGTGTAGGTGAACCAAAAGAAGAGTTCTTAAAAATGCTATATTTTACAACTCCACTAATGCCAGAAAACAAGCCTAGATATTTAATGGGGGTAGGTACACCAGACTACTTAATAGAAGCAGCTCTAGCTGGAATTGATATGTGTGATTGTGTGTTACCAACAAGAATTGCAAGAAATGGTACTGCAATGACATGGAACGGTAAAGTAGTCGTAAGAAATGCAACATATGAAAGAGATTGGGGACCATTAGACCCAGAATGTGATTGCTATACTTGTAGAAACTACACTAGAGCATATATAAGGCACTTGGTAAAAACAAATGAAATTTTAGGTGTAAGATTATTATCAATTCATAACATTTATTTCTTGACTAAATTAATGGAAAAGGTTAGAATAGAAATAGAGAACGATAATTTACTTGGATTTAGAAAAGAATTTTATAAGAAGTATGGTTACACAGAGCATGAAAAATAATTACAAAATTTAATTCTTTTCAACAAAAAAACATACCAAAGAAAGGATAGAAAATATGAATTTGATTGAAAATGAAGAAGCAATAAAGAAAAAAAAGAAAGCAAAAATTATTATGGCGATTATAATTGTTTTGATTGTAATTTTACTAGCAGTTAGTGTATTTCTACTATATATGATAAATGAAGTGCAAAGGAGTACCTTAAAACTAAATGTGGATAACAAATCTACAAGTTTTGCAGAAGATTTGTTTGTTTTTGAAGACGACAAGCTATATGTTGCAATTAAAGATTTCGGACAACTTATGGGGTATACACCATACAATGGAGATTATAAAAACAGCAAATATTCAGAAACAACGACAGAATGTTATATAAGCACACCGGATGAAATTGCTTCATATTCATTAAACTCAAATACAATATATAAAAAGGCAACTTTAAATGATGATTATGAATATTTTGATATAGAAGAGCCAGTAAAATTAATAAATGATAAGCTTTATGTTATAAAGGACGGAATAGAAATAGGAACGAATTGTATAATACAATACAATGCATCTAATAATCAAATATCTGTAATATCGTTAGATTATCTAGTTTCATATTATGCAAATAAATTTAATAATGCAGTTGTAATTAATGAAGATGCTAATTTTAACAATAAAAAGGCATTAAGATACGATTTAATTGTATTCCAAAATACCGACGGCCTTTATGGAGTATATAATGCAGATGGAACAGAAATAATAGGACCTAAATATACAAATATAATTTTTAAGGAAGATAGTCAAGAATTTACTGTTACTACAGAAGAAAATAAAATGGGAATACTATCTATAGATGGAACAACTAAAATAGAACCAAACTATGATGAAATAAAACAAATTAGTAGGGATTTAAACTATTATCTAGTTTCAAACAATGAAAAATACGGAGTAATAAATCATAATGGTAATATAGTAATATACTTAGAGTACGATAAAATTGGAATAGATGAAAGTAGATTTAATTCAAATGGTATAGATAACGCATACATTTTATTTGGCAAATGCATACCAGTATTACAAAATAATAAGTGGGGAATATATGATACAAATGGAAATGTAATATTGCCATTAGAATATGACTCAATCGGCTGTGTAGTTGGTACACAATCGAACAGCATATCTGGAAATAATGTTGTAGTAATTCCTCAATATGAAGGTATAGTAGTAGGTCAAGGAGTAGAATATGGTATTTTTAGCTCAGATGGGGAACAATATGTACCAGTAATGTTAGACACAGTATATTCACAAACGATTAATGGTGAAGAAAAATACTATATGAATGTTACATTAGCAACTGAAGAAAATGGCGAAATAGTTGATAAACAATATACTTATGATGTAGATGAATACTTTTCACAATTTGTAATAGAACCACCAGAATCGCTAGAAGAAAATGTAAATAGCTTAGGAAATAATGGCACTAATGAAACAGTAGTAGATGAAAATACAGAAGTAACTAATACAGATACTCAAGCAACAGATACGAATGTTTAAATAAAATATAAATGCGTAACTTATTAATTCAAACCAAGCGAGGTACCCCTCTAAAAAATAGTTTGAAAATATTTCGGTCCAGCTGATTTTCGTAGAAATTCTATGAGAAATTTTGGCAGCGCCCTCAAAGGGATTCGAGATTCCCTACCAAAATTTTCTTAGAATTTCTACATTCAAATCACTCTCCATTCCATATTTTCAAACTATTTTTTAGAGGGATACCTCGTTATCTGAATTAATAAGAATAGAATATAATTTTTGTGCATATTAATGTATAAAAAAGTATAGGAGGAACTGTATGAACATTAGTAACATAGCTTCTGGAAAGAAGATAGAAGATATTTCAAAAGATAAAAGTAGCATAAAAATAATAAAAGGAACGGTTATTTCAATTATTCTTAGCCTAATACTTTTAACAATTTATGCTGCTTTACTTTCGTATACTAGCATTTCGGAAAATACTATGGTGCCAGTAATAATAACAATTACAGGGATAAGCATTTTAATAGGTAGTTCAATTAGTAGTATGCACATAAAAAAGCAAGGAATGCTAAATGGTGCTCTGGTAGGAATTATATACATGCTTACAATTTATATTTTATCTAGCATTTTTTTATTATCTAGCTTTGAATTAACAACGAACTCCATAATAATGATAGCTGTAGGAATAGGAACTGGCATGATAGGTGGAGTAATTGGAGTTAACATGAAGTAAAGCATTTTCTTGCTATGTTTTTTACAAAAATTTACTCAAAACAGTTGATATTTTTATTTTTTTAGGATAAAATCATATAGTATTTAGAATAGCGATGGAGGCATTATGATAACATTTGAAGATGTAAAAAACAATATTGAAGTAAAAGCATTAGTTGAAGGTGCACAAAAGCAATTAAATGCGTTAGGTTATACAGAACATTCAGTAAGACATGTTACAATGGTAGCAAACAGAGCGGCACTAGTTCTAGAAACTCTAGGTTATCCAGAAGATAGAATAGAGCTTGCAAAAATCGCAGGATATATGCACGATATAGGAAATTGTGTAAACAGAGTAGATCATGCTCACACAGGTGCAATCCTTGCATACCAAATTTTAAAAGGCATGGGGATGGATGCGGAAAAAAGAACAGAAATAATGATGGCAATAGGAAATCATGATGAGCAGACTGGAACGGCGGTAAGCGATATATCAGCAGCACTAATATTAGCAGATAAATCAGATGTTCATAGGTCAAGAGTTGTAAATAAAAACATTTCTACTTTTGATAAACATGACAAAGTAAACTATGCTGTTACAAATGCAGACTTTACAATTAGCAAAGAAGAAAGAAAAGCAAGCTTAAATTTAACAATAGACACAAAAATTTCGCCAGTTCTAGACTACTTTGAGATTTTTATGGATAGAACAATGATGAGTAAACATGCAGCTAAATATTTAGGAGTATGGTTTGAATTAATTATAAATGATACAAAATTGTTGTAAGTATAATATGTTCATGTGGGATAACCTACTTAAAAACTAAATGAAGAACTAATTAAATTTTGAAAGGAAATGTTACAAAGATGGAAAGAAGATTAAAAATCATATTAATTACTTTATTAATTATTTTACTAGCAATTATATCTTTTGCAGGTTTATTTGTGCAAAACACAAAATTTATGGACAACCTAATTCCAGAATATCAACTAGGAATGGATTTTGAAGGTTATAGAGCTATTACACTTTTAGTAAGTGACGAAGAGGAAACAATATATTATGATAAAGACGGAAATGTTGTATCATCTACACAAGATGATGGAACTAGCGAAAAAATTCCTGTAAATAGTGAAGAAGATTTAACTAGAGAAAATTACATGAAAGCAAGAGATTTAATGAGACAAAGATTATCACACTTGGGAATATCGGAGTATTTAATAAGATTAGATGAAGAAAATGGAAGCGTTACTGTACAGATACCAGAAAATAGTATGACAGATATAGCATCACAATTTTTATATACTAGAGGAAACTTCGAGTTGACAGATGCAGATACAGGTGAGGTTTTATTAGACAGTTCAAATTTAAAAGAAGTAACTATGGGGTATAGCACATTATCTACAGAAACAGCAGTATATTTAAGTTTTGAATTTAATAATGACTCAGTAGAAAAATTAAGAGAGATTTCTACAACTTATGTAACTTCTACAGATGAAGATGGAGAAGAAATAGACAGAGAAGTAACTCTTAGTATAGATGGAAGTACTTTACTTACAACAACTTTTGAAGATGAAATTACAAATGGAGTAATTCCAATAAATTTAGGAACAACTACTGACAGTGCTACACTAAGTTCGTACATGAGTCAAGCAAGAAATATAGCATTGTTAGTTAATGATGGTCCGTTACCTCTTGAATACACAGTTGATCAAAATAGATTTGTAAAATCAGATATTACACTAGAAAGTGCAATGGTACCAGCAATTATACTAGCAGTTATCTTGGTTATTGGACTTATAGTATTGATAATTAAATATAGAAAATTAGGTGTATTTGCAATAATATCATATATAGGCTATGTAGCAATATTGCTATTAGCTGTAAGAATATTTAATCTAGTTGTGACTTTAGAAGGAATTTGTGGAATAATAATAGCAATGATACTAAATTTCATTTTATTAGTATATTTATTACACTCACTAAAACATACAGAAAAAGATTTAGCACAATACAAAATTGCATATAATAAAGGTATGGTATCTATGGCACTTGTTTTAATACCAGCTTTAATAATAGGTATAGTATTATGCTTTGCTACATGGAATCCTGCATATAGTTTTGGAACAATAATATTCTGGGCAGTATTTATTATGGCAATATATAATGTTAGTATTACAAGAATATTATTCTTAAATAGTATAAAAAAGTAGTAGCAAGAAAGGAAGGATAATATAAGATGAAAAAAATAATATATGCAATTTTAATATGTATCATAATTGCAGGAATTGTAGTCATTGCAAGCATTGGACTAAAAGCAGATATAATTTATAGCAAAAATGTTGAATTAGACGTATATGTAGGTGAAGTATTTGAAAGAAACGATATACAAGACATAGCAAACCAAGTATTTCCAAACGAAAGAATTATAATAAATGAAATCGAAATGTTTGGAGATATGTTTTCTATAACATTAGCAGATACAAGAACAGAAGATGAGTTAAATTCTAAAGTAGAAGAATTAGTTGCGAAAGTAAACGAAAAATTTGGGACAGAACTTGAAACTAGTGATGTTGAAATAAGTCATAACCCAAAAGCAAGATTATCTAGTATAATATTGCCATATGCAGTAACTATTGGAATTAGTATGGCTTTAATACTTGTATATGTAGGAATAAGATATAGAAAATTAGGAATAGTTAGAACAATACTAACATATATAGTTTCTATACTTGCAGTTGAGATGGTGTATTTAAGTATCTTAGCAATAATAAGATATCCAATAAATAGATTAGTTATTCCAATAGGATTACTACTATTAGTAACAGTTGTAACTGCACTAGGTTTTGTAAATGAAAGTAAGCTAGCAAAAACAAAATTAGTAGATGAAAAGAAAAAAATAATTTAAAAATAGAACTTATAGAAGGCATCTTTAATATTATATATTAAAGATGTCTTTCAAAATGCGTAGACAAAAGGGACTACTTCCTTTTGTCCACGATAATTACTTAATAAATAAAGACTAAAAATTAAAAAAGTGTGGACAAAAGGAAGTAGTCCCTTTTGTCCACGCAAGGAGAAAATTATGTTAAGATTTTTTAAAAAAATTTGGAATAGAAGTGCTATGCAAAACAAAGATATTTCTTATAGAGAGTTAAAAACACTTATGAAGACTCAAAATATAGTTCTAATAGATGTTCGAAGTGGACAAGAATATGAAGAGGGACATTTAGATGGTGCAATAAATATACCTGTATATAACATAGAAAAAAATATAGAAAAAAATGTAAAAAACAAAGATGATACAATAATTTTATATTGCTCAAGTGGAAGTAGAAGTAAACAGGCAAAAGAAAAATTAGAAAAATTAGGCTATAGCGAAGTATACAATTTAAAAGAAGGTATAGACAAAATTTGGATTAGGTAGTTACAAGCACATATTAAAAAAAATAGAATAAAATATGTATATCTAATGAGAATTTAGTAGATAATAATTATTAAATAAAGAAAGGGGAACATCTAAATGAAATCATACTGTATAAAAACGGATAATGAAGAAATAATAGAATATCTACTAAATAAAATTTCAAAATTAGACTTTCCTAATATATATTATTGTAATAAATCATTTAAAATATACGAAAATGTAATTCTACATTACATGGATAATAATGTAGAACAGTTTAATAATTTAGTAGCAGAACTAATCACAGAAGTTATAATAAAATTTTATCAAATAAAAATTTTAAAAAGGATAATAAATGTTAACTATTTCTATTTTGATGAATTTGAAAGAAAAATAATTCTAGAAAACTGTGATGAATTTATAAAACAAGAGGAAGAAAAAATAACTGAAACTATATTTATTAGTGTGAAAGAATATATTCTAGAACATAAAAGTATTGTTGTTGAAGGAGTGGCTAATTTTCGAATAAACGAATATATTAAGGCTTTAGATAATATTGTAGATATGGCAGTAAACAAATATATAATCGAAAAAGAATATAGAGAATTTATAAACCTATTAAAAGTATATGTTAATTCTACAAGTTCAAAAACAGATATGCTACATTTAATATATACTAATGGCGAATCAATATTATTAGATAAAGATAAAAACATTATTCGAGTAGATCATAATCTGAATAATGCTAAGTATTTATCTGACATAACATTTTCTTCAAATGATATAGCACTAAATACCTTATTAAGCCTATTACCTAAAAAAATAGAGGTCCATCTTATAAATGATGAGGATGAATTTATAAATACACTAAAATTGATATTTGAAAATAGAATAAAAATTTGCACTTCGTGTAATATTTGCAAAACATATAGGGCACTGAATAATATGAAAGTTACAAGATAGTTGTTTTACAGATTGGAAAGTGTAAAATAATTTTCTTGTGATTCGACAAAAAATTTCAAGGAATATTTACTATTTTAGTAGTTTGTGATAATATATAAATGCAATTATGGGGAATAGATTATTCAGACCTGTCCCCAAACCTGACAAAAGTGCCAAGGAGGAAGAAAATGGAAGAAAAAAAATTAGTAACAATATTAGTACCAGTATACAACGAACAAGAAGTATTGCACATGCTATATGATAGGTTAAAGAAATTGATGGACGAAAATGCTAAATACGATTTTGAAATATTACTAGTGAATGATGGAAGTAAAGACAACACTTTTAAAATTATGCAAGAGTTAAGAGAAAAAGATAAAAGAGTAAACTATTTAAATTTATCTAGAAATTTTGGAAAAGAAACAGCTATGATAGCAGGTTTGGATTACTGTAATGGAGATGCAGTTGTTATAATAGATGCTGACCTTCAAGATCCACCAGAACTTATTCCAGAAATGTTAAAGTACTGGGAAGAAGGGTATGACGATGTATATGCTAAAAGACGTTCTAGAAAAGGAGAAAGTTGGCTAAAGAAGTTTACATCAACTATGTATTATAAAGTACTACAATCTTTTACAAAAATACAAATACAAAAAGACACAGGAGATTTTAGACTATTAGATAGAAGATGTGTAGAAGCTTTAAAATCTATTAGAGAATCACAAAGATACACAAAAGGGCTATTTAGCTGGATTGGATATAATAAAAAAGAAATGTTATATGATAGAGATCCACGTGCAGCAGGAAAAACAAAATGGAATTACAAAAATTTAATTAATTTATCAATAGATGGAATAACATCATTCACAACATCACCACTTAGGTGGTCTGCTATTACAGGAATAATAGTATCGCTAATAGGCTTTATTTACATGATATACATAATAATTAAAACTATTGTATCTGGAGTAGATGTACCAGGCTATGCATCAACAATGGTTGTAATATTATTTTTAGGAGGAATACAGCTTATTTTCTTAGGAGTAATAGGAGAATATGTAGGAAGAGCATTTTATGAGACTAAGGGAAGACCATTATACTTTATAGAAAGATATAATGAAACAAAAGAAACAAATAAAAATTTAAATAAACCTAGAAATTTATTATAAAGTGTGTTATAATATTAAAGTCGCTTTTTAGAAAGAACTAATTCTAAATAAAAAAATGCAAGAATTAGTATTTTTACAATTATTTTTATTATAGAAAATAGAAAGGAAGATTTATATGCCAAGAAAAACAAAAATTATATGTACATTAGGACCAGCAGTAGATGAGCAAAAAATGATGGAGGGATTAATAAAAGCAGGAATGAACGTTGCTAGATTTAATTTCTCACACGGAGATTATGAAGAACAAGGAGCAAGAATAGAAACATTTAAAAATGCAAGAAAAGCAGTAGGAATGCCAGTTGCAATGCTTCTTGATACAAAAGGACCAGAAATAAGAATTGGAAAATTTGCTACAGGAGAAGCAATTTTAAAAGAAGGAGATACATTTACACTTTTAAATGAAGATGTAGATGGAGATAATACAAAAGTATCAGTTACTTACAAAAATTTATATAACGAAGTAACACCAGGAACAAGAATTCTTATCAATGACGGACTAATAGAAGTTATAGTAGAAAAAATTGATGGAAAAGATGTTGTATGTAGAGTACAAAATGGTGGAAGATTAACAAATAAAAAGAGCATAAATATACCAAACTCAAAAATACAATTACCAAGCATGACAGACAAAGATAAATCAGATATCCTATTTGGTATAAAAAATGGATTCGATTATATAGCTGCATCATTTATAAGAAGAGCGGAAGATGTAGTTAATATTAAGAAAGTTCTAAAAGAGAACGGTGGAGAATATATTAAAGTTATTTCTAAAATAGAAAATAGAGAGGGAATAGACAACTTTGATGCAATTCTTGAAGTATCTGATGGTATAATGGTTGCTAGAGGAGACTTAGGTGTTGAAATTCCAATGGAAGAAGTTCCAATTAGACAAAAAGAATTTATTAAAAAATGTAATGAAGCAGGAAAAATAGTTGTAACAGCAACACAAATGCTAGAATCTATGGTAAACAATCCACGTCCAACAAGAGCAGAAGTAAGCGATGTTGCAAATGCAATTTATGACCAAACAAGTGCAATAATGCTATCTGCAGAATCAGCAGCTGGAAAATATCCTATAGTTTGCGTACAAACTATGGACAAAATAGCAAAATCAATAGAAAATTCTATAAAATATTGGAAGAGATTTAAAAATAGAGAATTCCCAATATTAGAAAAAGATTATGAATTTAACTTGAATTATTCAACATGTATGACTGCTATGAATTTAGATACAAAAGCTATATTTGCATATACAAATACAGGTAGAACAGCAATGAACCTAGCAGGATTTATGCCAAAATGCCCAATTTATGCAATAACACCAAATGAAGAAGTTAGCAAACAATTAGCTTTAGTATGCAATGTAAATCCAATACTTGTAGAAAAGAAAGATAGTATAGACGAAATGATAGAAGACGGTGTAGAAAAAGCTAAAAAACTTGGAATACTAGAAAAGGGTGAACTTATAGCTATAGCAGGTGGAGCATCTATCTTAGCCGGTCAACGTTCAGATATGAACAAAACAATAGGTGGAATTTTAAAAGTAGAATAAGAAAATTTAAAAATATAATAATAAAAACTCTTATATTTTTTGTATAAGAGTTTTTTTGCATGAAAAAATGGCTAGAAATATTAAGAAATTTGTGATATAATATATAAGTATTTTGACAAAAGTATTAAAAAAATATTTTTTTGATAGTATCAATAATTGATTAAAAAGAGTGATAAAAACTAAAAACATATATTGTGTATTTTCTAAAGATAAAAATTAATAAAATAAGTGTAAAATTTAATCTTGCTTAGTAAAAGCAGAATTTTTTATTGTATAGGGAAAATCGAATTTTTCTTTGATATATCAGTATTTTTAACGACTTTTCTATATACAACAAGGTTATGTTTCCATAGGCTGTGCATATTTACGAAGCAAAATGCACAGGTGTGCGTCGAAAGCTTGCTTTAGTTAACGCACACTTTTCTTATTGTATAGGAAAAATCGCAGATTTTTGCTATACAACAAGGTTAAGTTTCCTTGGGCCGTGCGTATTTGCAAAGCAAAACGCACATGTGGCGAAGCCACTTTTCTTACTAAATGCTAATATAATTATGTAAAGAAGTATATTTTGGAGGATATAGAAAGTGCAGTATAATTTTGAAGAAAGGTATAAAGAAATAAGAGAAAAGCTAATTTCACAGGGGTATGCAAATAAAAATGTAACTTATGACGAGTTTTTGTTTCTATATGAACCATATAAAGAAGAAATGAGTGAAAAGGAGTTTGCTACGGTCTTAGGCGTGTCATATGGAAATTGGCAAAGTATAAAAAATAGAGGTACAAAAACAAAAATATTAAAACAAACAAGAACAGAAGAAGAAAATGAAGAATTAAAGCAAAGAATAATAAGAGATTTAATAGTAAAAGAATATGAAGGAAAAAGTATAGGGTATAGCGAATTTTTGGAGTTATACAAGCCTTATGAGAAACAACTAATAGAAAGTGAATTTGCAAGTTATATAGGCATATCATATGGAAACTGGCAAAATATAAAACATAAAGGGCAAAAAGCGAAAATATTAAAACAAGCAAGAACAGAAGAAGAAAATGAAGAATTAAAACAAAGAATAATAAGAGATTTAATAGCAAAAGGATATGAAGGAAAAATTATAGAATATAGCGAATTTTTGGAGTTATACAAACCTTATGAAAAGCAACTAATAGAAAGTGAATTTGCAAGTTATATAGGCATATCATATGGAAAATGGCAAAATATAAAATATAAAGGGAAAAAAGCGAAAATATTAAAACAAGCAAGAACAGAAGAAAAAAATGAAGAATTAAAACAAAGAATAATAAGAGATTTAATAGCAAAAGGATATGAAGGAAAAAGTATAGGGTATAGCGAATTTTTGGAGTTATACAAGCCTTATGAGAAACAACTAATAGAAAGTGAATTTGCAAGTTATATAGGCATATCATATAAAAACTGGGAAAGTATAAAAAATAGAGGTACAAAAGCAAAAATATTAAAACAAGCAAGAACAGAGGGAGAAAATGAAGAATTAAAGCAAAGAATAATAAGAGATTTAATAGCAAAAGGATATGAAGGAAAAAGTATAGGGTATAGCGAATTTTTGGAGTTATACAAGCCTTATGAGAAACAACTAATAGAAAGTGAATTTGCAAGTTATATAGGCATATCATATAAAAACTGGGAAAGTATAAAAAATAGAGGTACAAAAGCAAAAATATTAAAACAAGCAAGAACAGAGGGAGAAAATGAAGAATTAAAGCAAAGAATAATAAGAGATTTAATAGCAAAAGGATATGAAGGAAAAAGTATAGGGTATAGCGAATTTTTGGAGTTATACAAGCCTTATGAGAAGAAACTAAGAGAAAGTGAATTCGCAAGTTATATAGGCATATCATATGGAAACTGGCAAAATATAAAAAATAAAGGTACAAAAGCAATCGTAAATTTTGAATATAATTTATCAATAAGATTATTGTATTTATTTAATGAAAATAAGGAATATGATATTCAATACTTTGAGAAAGTTAGTAATTTTCTTGGAATAACAATAGAAAAGATTTTGCAAATAATAACAAAAGATAGTATAAATTTGCAAGATTTAATTAATGTACTATACCAAAAAGGAAAAATATTTGTAGGAAAAATTGAAGTAAGTAATAATTTCTTAAACAAGAATGGAGAGCAAATATTAAAAATTATTCAAGCATATAGTAGTAAAATAGGAGGAATGTTGCATACAAGTTTTTTCTCAGAAGATATTGCACAAGAAGCAATTTTAATAACGATAGAAAAAAGAGGAGATATTGAAAGAAATTTTGAAGAAGAAGTAGCATTAAAAATAATAATGTTATATGCAAAGAAAATATGTAAAAATATGCATCTTCAAAAATTCAGTGAAAAGAAGGTCGTTTCGCTTGATGAAAGTTTAACGGGAGATGGAACATTAAAACTATATGATAGAGTAAAAGCAAAAATAAATGTGCAAGATACAGTGGAAGAAATACAAGAAAAAGTAGAAGTATCAGAAGGAGATACACCGATAATAGTTATTCAGCAATGTTTGTTAAATGGTATGAATAGAGAAGATTCACTTTCATTTGTAATGGAAAAATTCAACCTGTCACGAGAAGAATTATTACAAATATTAACAGAAGAGCTAACAAAAAGAAAAAGTATAAAAGTAGCTCAAAATGGAGAAATATATTTAGGTGAAAGAGATTAAATAAGAAAGGCATTTCGCAGGACTAGTCTCTGAAGCAACGGCGAAATACATGTCACTCGCTTCGCTCGGACAGTCAAAGGTAGCCTAACCTTGTTATATAGAAAAAATCGTTAGAAATACTGATATATCAGAGGAAAAGTCGATTTTTGCTATACAATAAAAAAGATGATGTGAGTAATTATATAGGTAATTACTCACATTTATAATATTATTTATTAGTATTCATATTATTCATATAAAATTTCTTTTCAGCTAACTTATCTTGTACTCCACGAAGAGCTTCTCCAAATCTTTGGAAATGAACAATTTCTCTTTCACGTAAGAATTTAAGTGGGTCCAATACGTCTGGGTCATCTCTACATAAATCAATCAACTTCTCATAAGTTGCTCTTGCTTTTTGTTCTGCTGCTAAGTCCTCTTGTAGATTTGCTATTGGGTCTCCTTTACAAGCTAGCACAGATGCTGAGAAAGGCATTCCTGATGCGCTTTGAGGATACACATCTACCCCATGGTCTGTGTAATATGTGCCAAGTCCTGCTTTTTCTATTTCTTCTAAAGATGCACCATCTGTTAATTGATGTACTATAGTTCCAACCATCTCAAGGTGAGCTAATTCTTCAGTTCCTATATCATTCAATATTGCCTTTGATTTTTGATCTGGCATTGCAAATCTCTGTGATAAATATCTAAGAGAAGCAGCTAGTTCTCCATCTGGTCCACCATATTGTGATATTATAAACTTTGCAAGTTTTGGATTAGGGCATTTTATATTTATTGGATATTGTAATACTTTATTATAAGTCCACATTAAAATCACTCCTTTCCCATGGCCAAGGCTCTTCTA
This sequence comes from uncultured Clostridia bacterium, assembly GCA_944392445.1. Lineage (GTDB taxonomy): Bacteria > Bacillota > Clostridia > TANB77 > CAG-508 > CALXVA01. The sequence goes on along the minus strand of CALXWT010000014.1, from coordinate 7,725 downwards.
GCCATCTCCATTTGTTGCATGGATAATATATACTAAGTGGGCCAAATACTCTTTGATATTTATCTTTTAAATCTTCTAATTGATCGCAATATTCTTTATGCAAACATATTGCTTTCCTATCATCTGGGTGAGTGTCTAGATATTGAGCAATATCTACTACAGCGAAACTTAAACATTTTATTTGCTTCATCATTTCAGCTCTTACTCTGTTTCTATTTTGCAAACACTCATCCATATTACAACTGTTGCAACAGTTCAAATCATCATTAAGAGCTGAAACTGTATTATATCCAAATGCTGCATTAATTCCTTGTACAGCGTATTCGCAATCATTTTGCATATTATTGTTGCACATACAATTTCTATTATCATTATTATTTTCCATTATCCATTACACCCCTCTCCAATGGTATTCCTCATTTCTAAATAGTTTATAAATCTCATACTATCACATGGCTCGTAAGGACTAACTAATTCTGGAAAAATAGTTCCATTTTTTAGCCCACAACAAGGTGTAAAAGTTTTATCTAATGTTTGAATTGGCACATAACTTTGTGCTAACATTGGGTTGCTTGGAAAAACACTCTCTTCTGTGTCAAATCCACAACCACAGTTGTAGTTATTCATTTCGCAACAGTCCATATTGCAATTATTGTTAGATGCTGTATTATAATTTGAAACATCATCACATACATCTTCCAACACTTGATTGTTGTTATTATTGCAATACATGCAGTTACAACCTCTGAATCTGTTATACATATTGTTTCCTCCTATTCATAAGTTATACTACATAATATGAAAAAATTATGTAAATTGCTACTGCGTTACTTGATAATGTTTTTGTAGAGTAGTATGAAATAACAACTAGGTAATATGTATATTTATCAAATTTTTTTGTTCCTTGGTGTCGCACCTCTCTTATGATAAAAAGAAAAATAAATTTTCTTTTTATCGCAGGAAAGGTGCTCCAAATCGCACTCGCTTCAAAGAAGCTCGTTTGGTCGCTTACGCGTCACTACAAAAATTCTCTAAATATACATATTACCTAGAGTTAAGACCTAAATTTCTACAAAACCATTATCAAGTAACGCAGTAGCAATAAAAATTTCCACAAATCCTAGTATTTTAATTTACAATGTGATAATATATAACAAAATGACGAAGCACTTTAGAGAATACATTAATAAAAAGAAAGAGGATTAAATGCAAAATTATTTAGATTTTAAAGAAAAAATAGATTATACAAAACTAAAAGAAGTAGCTAAAACCATAAAGCAAGGTGGAATAGTAGTATTTCCCACAGAAACAGTATATGGAATAGGTACAAATGGTTTAAATGAGAATGCAGTAAAAAGAATATATGAAGTAAAGCAAAGACCATTAAATAAGCCAATAAGTCTATTAGTAAACAGTATGGATATGATAAATGACATCGCACAAGAGATAACAGATTTAGAAAAAGCTTTAATAAAAGAGTTCTTTCCAGGACCACTCACAATAATATTAAAGAAAAAAGATATAGTGCCAAACATTGTTACAGCAAATTCAAATACAGTAGGAGTTCGTATGCCATCAAACAAAATTGCACTCAAACTAATAGAATATGCAGAAGTTCCAATAGCAACTCCAAGTGCCAATATTTCTGGAAAACCTAGTGGAACAAATATGGAAGATATTATGAAAGATTTTGAAGAAAAAGTAGATTGCTATATAGATGATGGACCTAGTAAAATTGGAATTTCTTCTACAATTGTGCAAGTTATAGATGGTGTGCCACATATCTTAAGACAAGGAAAAATTACAGAAGAGCAAATAAATAAAGTTAAGGAGAAAGTGAAAAAATGCCAGGATTTATAATACATATTGCAGTGGGAAAAGAATACATAAAGAAACATGAAAATGAAATAAAAGATGTAGATGAATTTATAAAAGGAATAGTTGCACCAGATTTAATTAGTATATTAAATAAAGAAATTAATAAAAGCATAACGCATTATGGCAAATTGCATAATAAAGATTATATAAAAAATTTAGATACATTTCTACAAAATGATAAAGTAGATATAAATAATGACTACTGGAAAGGATATTTTATTCATCTAATAACAGACTATTGCTTCTATGTAGAATCATTTAAAGACGAAACATTAGAAATTAAAAAAAATAATGATAGTTTCTATTATGATTATGACTGTTTGAATAAAACGTTAACAAAAAAATACAATATAGGTAATATTAAAGATGAAAATGTATCTAAATATATAAAAAATATAGATGGCATGCCAAAATACTTAAAAGAAGAAAAAGTAATAAAATTTATAGAAAAGCTTTCAGATATAAGTATAGTGGAACAAATAGAGTTAATAAGAAAGAAAAATAAAAAAGTATTGTAAAATAAAATTAGTTATGATAGAATGCAAAGCAAGGAGGAAAAAATGATTTATACAATAACATTCAATCCTGCATTAGATTATATAACACAGGTAGAAAATTTTAAAACTGGTGAAATAAATAGAACAAAAACGGAGACAATATTACCAGGAGGAAAAGGTCTTAATGTTTCTATTGTACTAAAAAATCTAGAAATTGAAAATACTGCACTTGGTTTTGTAGCAAGTTTTACAGGAGAAGAATTAATTAGAAAATTAGAAACACAAGGAGTAAAAACGGACTTTGTTAAAGTAAAAGATGGCATAACAAGAATCAACGTAAAAATCAGTTCTGTTAACGATAATGATGTGGAAGAAACAGCCTTAAATGGAATGGGACCACAAATTACAAAAGAAAATATTGAAGAATTGATGAATAAAATACAGAATATGACAGTAGATGATTTTGTTATTTTATCAGGAAGTATACCTAAAAATATTGATAATAATATATATGAAAAAATATGCAAAATTTTAAATGAAAAAGGGATTACATTTATAGTAGATTCTACACAAGAATTGCTTATAAGCATATTAAAATATAGACCTTTTTTAATTAAACCAAATAAAGAAGAATTAGAAGAAACAGTAAAACGTAATCTACATACAAAAGAAGATATAATAACTTCAGCAAAAACATTGCAAGAAATGGGTGCACAAAATGTTTTAGTATCATTAGGAAATGATGGGGCAATATTGCTAACAAAAGAGGGTAAGACATTCTTTTCGGATGCACCAAAAGGACAAGTTGTCAATACAGTTGGAGCAGGTGACTCTATGGTGGCAGGTTTCTTAGCAGGATATTATAAAACAAAAGACTATGAATATGCATTAAAGATGGGAGTTTCAGCGGGAAGTGCAAGTGCATTTTCAGTAGAGCTTGCAACAAAAGAAAAAGTTGATTCTATTTTGAAGCAACTTCAAAATAGAGTAATAACAAACTAGATTTTTTTAGCTTAAAACTTTTACTAATGTGTTAAAGTAAAAGTTTAAACTAATTAAATAAACATATTTAACAAATAATACAAAAGAAAGGGGTAAAATAATGAAAATTACAGATTTACTTAGCGAAAAGGCCATCAGTCTACATACGAGTGCAAATAATAAAGCAGAAGCTATTGATAAGTTAGTAGATTTAATGATGGAAAATGGAAACATCAAGGATAAAGACAAGTACAAACAAGTAGTATTAAAAAGAGAGGAAGAGGGAACCACAGGAATTGGGGAAGGAATAGCAATTCCACATGGTAAAACAGATGCAGTTTCAAAACCAGGACTTTCTGCTATGGTAGTTCCAGATGGCGTTGATTTTGAATCTTTAGATGGAAGCCCAGCTAAATTGCTATTTTTAATAGCAGCACCAAACACAGAAGATAATGTGCATTTAGATGTTTTAAGCAGATTATCTACACTACTAATGGACACAGAATTTAGAAAAGCTTTATACAATGCAAAAACTCCAAAAGAATTTTTAGAATGTATAAATAAAGCAGAAAGTGAAAAACTAGGAGAAGAAAAAGGTGTAAGCAACCAATATGAGATTTTAGCAATTACAGGTTGTCCAACAGGTATTGCACACACATATATGGCAGCAGAAGCATTAGAAAAAATGGGCGAGCAGTTAGGACATAGAGTTAAGGTAGAAACACATGGAGCCTCAGGAGTAAAAAATAAATTTACAAAAGAGGAAATAAAAAATGCAAAAGCAGTCATTGTAGCATCAGATACAAAAGTTGATTTATCAAGATTTGACGGTAAAAAAATAGTAACTGCAAAAGTGGCAGATGGAATAAATAAACCTAAAGAGCTAATTGAACATGTGCTATCACCAAATGCTAAAACATATCATTCAAGCAATAAAAATGCAAATGCAGATGATAATGAGGGAAAAGAAAAAATAGGTACTCAAATATATAAACACTTAATGAATGGTGTAACGCACATGTTGCCATTTGTTGTAGGTGGAGGAATTTTAATAGCAATTTCATTCTTACTAGATGATTATTCAATAGACCCTTCAAACTTTGGTATGAACACACCAATAGCAGCATTCTTTAAAACAGTAGGAAATGCAGCATTTAACGTAATGTTATATATCTTAGCAGGTTATATAGCTATGAGTATTGCAGATAGACCAGGATTAGTAGTCGGATTTGTTGGAGGAATTTTAGCTGTACAAGGCACAACATTTGCATCATTAACAAATGGAGATATTACTTTAGTAAGCTCTGGATTCTTAGGAGCATTAATTGCAGGTTTCGTTGGAGGCTACATCGTACTGGGATTAAAGAAATTGTGCAGTTATCTGCCAAGTAGTATAGAGGGAATAAAAACAATTCTTATATATCCTGTATTTGGAGTATTATTTATTGGATTATTTATGCTACTTATAAACCCTTATGTAGCAGGAATAAACACAGCAATTAACAATTACTTATCTTCAATGAGCAGTACAAATAAAGTAGTATTAGGTGCAATATTAGGTGCAATGATGGCAGTAGATTTAGGAGGACCTGTTAATAAAGCAGCATATACATTTGGAACAGGAATGCTTGCATCAGGACAATACGAAATAATGGCAGCAGTTATGGCTGGAGGAATGGTGCCACCACTAGCTATTGCATTTTTAGCAACAGCATTCCCAAGAAAAATTCCTAAAAAGGATAAACAAGCAGCCTATGTAAATTATATTATGGGATTATCATTTATATCAGAGGGAGCAATTCCATTTGCTTCAGCAGACCCATTAAGAACAATACCAGCATTTGTAATTGGTTCAGCAGTTACAGGAGCACTTTCAATGTGGTTTAATTGTACACTAATGGCACCACATGGTGGAATATTTGTAATAGCAACAATAGGACATCCAGTAAAATATTTATTAGCAATAGCAGTGGGAGCAATTGTTTCTACACTAATTATGGCAAAATTAAAGAAAAATTTACCAGAATATAAAAGAACTGTTTCACAGGGGGAAACTGTGTAGCAAAGGTAAAATATAAGGAATTTGCTCTAACAACTTAAGGTTTAAAGTTATTGTATATGGAAAAATCGTTAAAAATAACGATTTTTCTTATACAATAATAAAAAAATTCTAACAGCAAACTAAGAAAGGAAGGTTAGCAAAATGGTAAAAGAAAAAGTTATATTAAAAAATGAAACAGGATTGCACGCAAGACCAGCTGGCGAACTTGCAAAAAAGGCTGCTTCATTTAAAAGTTCAATAAAATTAAATGTAAATGGAAAAATAGTTGATGCAAAATCAATACTTGCCATTATGTCAGCAGGAATAAAATACAATACAGAAATTGAAATAGAATGTGACGGAGAAGACGAAAACGAAGCACTAGCAGAAATAGTAAAAGATTTTAAAAATAATTTTGGTGAATAAGGAAGGATACAGATGTTAAAAGGAAAAGGCGTATCAAGAGGTATAGGACTTGGCAATGTAGTAGTTTTAAAAAAGGTAGAAAGAAAAATAGAAAAGAAAACAGTAAAAAATGAACAAGTAGAACACGAATTAGAAAGACTTCACAAAGCCTTAAATGAAGTTATAAATGAAACTGAAATACAATTAAAAAACATTAGTGGAACTGAATCTGATATTATGCAAGCATATTTAATGATCTTGCAAGATCCATCACTTATTTCAGAAACAGAAAATGCAATAAAAAATGATAAATATAATGCAGAATATGCTGTAGAAGTTGGATTTAATAGTGTAGTACAAATTTTTCAAAATATGGACGATGAGTATATGGCTTCAAGAGCTGGGGACATTCTAGATATAAAAAATAGAGTATTAGGTAAAATGCTAAATGAAAAAACGGTTGATTTAAGTAAATTAAAACCAAATACAATTATTGTAGCAACAGAGCTTACAACATCTGAAACTGCAAAACTAGACTTTAAAAATATATCTGGAATTATTACAGAAATTGGAGGAGAAAATTCACATACTTCTATTATGGCAAGAACTCATGCTATTCCAGCAATTACAGGAATAGAAAATGCTACAAGCATATTAAAAAATGATGATAATGTTGCAATAGATGGTACATTAGGTGAAATATACGTAAATCCAACAGAAGAAGAAAAACAAAAACTATTAACCTTACAAAAACAATTAGAAGAAGAAAAATTAGAACTAGAAAAATATAAAAATGAAGAAACCAAAACAATAGACGGTACAAAAGTAAAACTGTATGCAAATATAGGAATACTAAAAGATGTAGAAGTAGCAATAGAAAAAACAGCAGAGGGAATTGGTCTATTTAGAAGTGAATTTTTATATATGGATAGCGATACAATGCCAACAGAGGAAAGTCAGTTTGAAGTATATAAAAATGTAGCAGAAATGATGCAAGGAAAAGAAGTTATTATAAGAACCTTAGACATTGGAGGAGACAAAGAACTAAAATATCTAAAATTAGAAAAAGAAGCAAATCCATTTTTAGGTCTTAGAGCAATTAGATTGTGTTTAGATAATTTACCATTATTCAAAACACAACTAAGAGCAATCTTAAGAGCAAGTGCTTTTGGAAAAATAGAAATAATGTTTCCTATGATATCATCTATAGAGGAATTAAGAAAAGCAAAAAAAGTATTAGAAGAATGTAAAAAAGAGCTAGATAATGAAAATATCGAATATAACAAAAACATCAAAGTAGGAATTATGGTAGAAATTCCGTCAGCAGCTTTAATAGCAGATAAACTTGCAAAAGAATGCGACTTCTTTAGCATAGGAACTAATGACTTAATACAATATACAGTAGCAGTAGAAAGAGGAAATGAAAAGATATCAAGATTATACACAAAATTTCATCCATCAGTTATAAAACTTATAAAAATGGCAATAGATGGAGCACATTCTGCAAATATAATTTGTGGAATGTGTGGCGAAGCTGCTGGAGACTTATTCTATATACCACTTCTAATTGGGCTAGGTTTAGACGAATTTTCAATGAATTCAAATAGCTTACTAAATGCAAGAAAAAGAATTAACAATTTAGATAAAGCTGAATGCGTAAAACTTAGTGAGGAAATTTTACAGATGTCATCTGCAGAAGAGGTAGAAGAAAGACTAAAAGAATTTAAAGAGAACTAGCAAGAACAACTTGCTAGTTCTAAAAAATATTCAAAAAATTTCACATCTTATTATTGACATCGTATTTTTTGTGTGCTACAATATACGTTGTCAGCAATAATGCGGATGTGGCGGAACTGGCAGACGCGCTGGTCTTAGGAACCAGTGCCAACGGCGTGGGGGTTCGAGTCCCTTCATCCGCACCAA